>NZ_JBEOVG010000115.1:0-26247 GCF_040295345.1 Actinosynnema sp. NPDC002837 | reverse complement strand
CTTCCGATCTATCACAGATCATGGACGTCCCTTTCCCTGAGTTCGGACAACCCGGCGCCGTACCCGCGGAAGTCCGTGAGCCAGCTGCTGATCTCCGGCGACCACTTCTCCGTGCTGGAACAGCACTCCGCCTCCACCGCGCTGGCGATCAGCAGCTGGCTCACGGACTTCCGCGGGTACGGCGCCGGGTTGTCCGAACTCAGGGAAAGGGACGTCCATGATCTGGGATGACGTGTTCATCGGCGGCACCGGGCACTACCTGCCGCCGCGCACGCAGGCGACGGACGCCGTGCCCGACACCGACACCATGCGGCGGCTGCTCGCGCTGTCCGACTTCACCTCGTTCACCCGGTCCGACGACCTGACCGAGCACGCCATGGCGGTGCGGGCGGCGATCGGCGCCCTGCGCCAGTCCGGGCTGACCGGCGCCGACATCGCGATGGCCGCCTACGCGCAGATGGACCACCAGGACCACATGGCGTCCTCGTGCCACCTCCAGCGCGTCCTCGGCCTTGGCCACGCCCTGGTGTTCGAGGTGGAGGCGACCAGCAACGGCGGGTCGGCCGCGCTCCAGGCCGCCGCCGCCCACCTGGTGGCCGACCGGTCCGCCACCGCCACCCTGGTCACCGCGACCGCCCGGTTCCTGCCGCCGCGCTGGGAGCGCTGGCAGCCCACCGTCGGCATCTTCCTGGCCGACGGCGCCGCGTCCGCCGTGCTCACCCGCGACGGCGGCCGGGCACGCCTGGTCGCCACCGCCAACAGCTCCGCCACCCAGATGGAGGTCCTGGCCACCCCGTCCATCCCCGACCCGCTCGGGCACCGCAACCGCACGCCCATCGAGGTCACCGGCCTCGCGCCCTACCTGACCCTGATGAGCGAGGCGCTGGTCAACGCGGTCGAGCAGGCCGCCAAGGAAGCCAACGTGGCGATCGCCGACATCACCCGGTTCGTCATCACGGGCCTGGGGCTGGCGCAGCTGCAGGTCGTGGTGCTGGAACCGCTCGGCATCGACCTGGACCGCACCACCTGGCCGTTCCTGCGCGAACTCGGCCACGTCGGGCCGTGCGACCAGCTGCTCGGCGTCGACCACCTGCTCAACGACGGCGGCCTCGAGCCCGGCGACACGATCATGGTGATCGGCCTGGGCATGGGCTCCCGGTTCACCGCCGCGCTCCTGGAGGTCACCGAGCCGCCCACGCGCGGCACGACGTTCGTGACGCAGTCGGTCGAGCTCCCACCGGTCGAGCGGTACACCATCGACCCGTCCGGGAGCGACATCTTCGGCGAGGCGGCCACCCTGCGCGAACGCGGTCACACCACGCCGGTCGAGCTGCCCGGCGGCATCGGCGCGTGGGCGGTGACCGGCCACGAGGCCGTCAAAGCCGTGCTGCTGGACCCGGCCGTCTCCAAGGACGCCAACCGGCACTGGCCCGCGTGGCGCAACGGCGAGATCCCGCCCGACTGGCCGTTGATCATGTGGGTGGCGATGAAGAACATGTTCACCGCCTACGGCGAGGACCACGCCCGGCTGCGCAAGCTGGTGGCCAAGGCGTTCACCGCGCGCCGCATCGACGCCATGCGCCCGCGCGTCGAGGAGATCACCGCCGACCTGATCGACCGCCTGGCCGCCGTGCCGCGCGGCGAGGTCGTGGACCTGCGCGCGGAGTTCGCGTTCCAGCTGCCGATCCGGGTGATCAGCGGCCTGTTCGGGCTGTCCGAGCGGACCGGTGGCGACCTGCGCCGCCTGGTGGAGGCGGTGTTCAGCCTCGACGCCGACCCGGACGGCGTGCAGGGCGCGTCCGCCGAGCTGTACATGCTGCTGAAGGGCCTCGTCGCGGAGAAGCGCGCGAACCCCGGTGACGACATGACCACCGACCTGATCGCGGCGCAGGGGGAGGACGGCGGCCGGCTCAGCGAGCAGGAGCTGCTGGACACCTTGCTGCTGACCATCAGCGCGGGCTTCGAGACCACGGTCAACCTGCTCGACAACGCCGTGCACGGGCTGGCCGCGCACCCGTCCCAGCTCGACCTCGTCACGGCCGGGACGAGCACCTGGGACGACGTGGTGGACGAGACGCTGCGCTGGCAGGCGCCGGTGCCGAACCTCCCGCTGCGGTACGCGGTGCGGGACGTGGAAGTCGACGGCGTGCGGATCGCCGCGGGCGACGCGATCCTGGTGTCGTTCGGCGCGGCCGGCCGCGACCCGGCGCGGCACGGCGAGGACGCCGAGGCGTTCGACATCACCCGGCCGTCCCGGCGCGACCACCTCGCGTTCGGCCACGGCGTGCACTTCTGCCTCGGCTCGCCGTTGGCGCGGATGGAGGCCACGGTGGCGTTGCGGGCGCTGTTCGAGCGGTTCCCGAACCTTCGGCTGGCCGTACCGCCCGCGGAGCTGGAACCGTTGGGCTCGTTCTTCACCAACGGGCACAAGGCGTTGCCCGTGGTGCTGGAGGAGGACTGAGGTCGACCCCGCCCACGTCCGGGACGGCTTGCCGAGCCGGGCGCCGGGCTCCGGGTGGCGCGGCGCAGGGTCGCACACCCCGCCCGGCACGCGGTGGACTCGGCCGATCACGAGCTACGACAAGCCTGCTTACGGAGGGGAGGTGGCGAGGATGTCCGGTGAGAGCGGGAACGACTGGTCCCGCACGGTGTCGGCGAAGCACCCCGCGGTCGGCGCGGCGCGCTCCCTCGCCGAGATCTGATGGCGCACATCGCCTTTGTCAGCGCGCCCGCGGCCGGGCACGTCAACCCCACCCTGCCGCTGGTGCAGGAGCTGGTCCGGCGCGGGCACCGGGTCAGCTACGCCACCGGGCCCGCCACCGCCGACGGCGCGGCGAGGGCGGGCGCGACGCCGGTCGTGCTGCCGTCGGAGCTGCCGCCGGACCTGGACGCGCGCGGCGAGTTCACCGCCGAGCAGCTGGCCGTGACCCTGGAGTACTTCCTGGACGACGCCGAGGTGTCGTTCCCGGTGCTGGCCGCGCACTTCGAGACCGACCGGCCGGACGTGGTCTGCTACGACTCGGTGACCTTCACCGGGCGGATGCTCGCCAACCTGCTCGGCGTGCCCGAGGTGGCGCTGGTGCCGACGTTCGCGGAGAACGAGCGGTTCTCGGCGACGCAGGTGTACTTGCCGCCGTCGTTCGACCACCAGCACCCGCAGCTGGTCGCGGCGATCGGGCGGATGGCGAAGTTCGCCTCCGGCTTCAGCTTCCTGGACGACCCGAACCTGATGTTCGGCCACGTCGCGCCGATGAACGTGGTGTTCGTGCCGCGCTCGTTCCAGCTGTCCGCCGAGACGTTCGACGACCGGTTCCACTTCGTGGGGCCGTCGCTGGGCAGTTGGCAGGAAGCCGAGGAGTGGTCCCCGAAGTCCGACTCGCCGGTGCTGCTGATCTCGCTCGGCACGGTGTTCAACTCGCGGCCCGAGTTCTACCGGGCGTGCGTCGAGGCGTTCGCCGACGAGCCGTGGGAGGTCGTGATGTCGATCGGCGACCTGGACCCCGCCCGGCTCGGACCGCTGCCCGCGAACGTCTCGGCGCACCGGCGCGTGCCGCAGGTGGCCGTGCTGCGGCACGCCTCGGTGTTCCTCAGCCACGCGGGCATGAACTCGATCATGGAGTCGCTGTACCACGACGTGCCGTTCGTGACCGTGCCCCAGATCCCGGAGCAGCGGGCCATCGCCGCACGGGCCGCCGAACTGGGCCTCGGGGTCACGTTGGAGGACCAGACGCCGGCCGGGCTGCGCGCGGCGGTGGCCGCGGCGTCGGCCAACCGGGCGGCCGTGGCGGAGATGGGCGAGGTCGTCCGCTCCAGCGGTGGGGCGCCCGCGGCCGCGGCGGCGTTGGAGAAGCTGCTGGGCCGGTAGCCCGACCGTACGACGAGTAGCACCGAACCTCGCGAGTGGAGTGGGAGAGCCATGCTGACGTTGGGCATCAGTGGACACTTCGACCTGTTACCGGACCTGTTCCGGAGCTACATGCACGACGCCGCCGCCTGCCTGGTGGCCGACGGCGAGCTCGTCGCCGCGGTCGAGGAGGAGCGGTACAACCGGATCAAGAAGACGAACAGGTTCCCGACCGGGGCCGTCCGCGCCTGCCTCGACCTGGCCGGCGTCCGACCGCAGGACGTCGACGCCGTCGGCTACTACTTCAGCCAGGAGCTCCTCGACCAGGGGCTGCGGAACTACCAGGTGTCGGCGCCCGTCTACCCGATCAGCTCCGGCGTCGACCTCCTCCTGGACCGGCTGCGCACCCGGTTCGACTGGGACCTCGCCCCGGACCGGGTGGTGTTCTCGCGGCACCACCTCGCGCACGCGTGGTCCTCGTTCGCCCGGTCGGGCATGTCGGACGCGCTGGTCGTGGTCATGGACGGCCGCGGCGAGGACGCCTCCGCCACGGTCTTCGCCGCCGGGGACGGCGAGATGCGGGAACTGCGGTCCTACTCGGTCCCGCACTCGCTCGGCCTGTTCTACCAGGACGCGATCGGCCACGTCGGCTACGGCTTCGGCGACGAGTACAAGGTCATGGGACTGGCCCCGTACGGCGACCCGGCGACCTACCGGGAGCAGTTCCGCGGCCTCTACGCGCTGCTGCCCGACGGCGGCTACGAACTGATCCCCGGCCTGCCGGACATCAACCCGACCGTGGCGCCGTTCCTCGCGGTCGGGTACCCGTCCCGGACCGCGGGCGAGCCGGTGACGCAGGAGCACAAGGACTTCGCCGCCGGGCTCCAGGAGATGCTGGAGACCGTGGCCATGCACGTGATCACGCACTGGGCCCGGCAGACCGGCGCGAAGAGGCTGTGCTTCACCGGCGGCGTCGCGCACAACAGCAGCCTCAACGGGGTGATCCTGCGCTCGGGCCTGTTCGAGGAGGTCTTCGTCCACCCGTCGTCCAACGACGCGGGCTCGGCGGAGGGCGCGGCCATCGTCGCCGCCCAGCACCTCGGCGCGCCGCCCACCCGCATCGCCCGAATGACCCACTCGAGCCTCGGGCCCGACCTCGGCACGCCGGAGGAGGTCGAGCGGCAGTTGTCGGCGTGGAGCGGGATCGTGGACGTCGAGCGGCCCGCGGACATCGTCGACGCGACCGCGGAGCTGCTCGCGGGCGGCGCGGTGGTCGGCTGGGCGCACGGGCGCTCGGAGTTCGGGCCGCGCGCGCTGGGCAACCGGAGCATCCTGGCCGACGCCCGCCCGGTGGAGAACCGGGACCGGATCAACGCGATGGTGAAGAAGCGGGAGGGCTTCCGGCCGTTCGCCCCCGCCGTCACGCGGGAGGACGCGGCCACCTACTTCGACCTCACCGGCACCGCCGCGGACCACGGGTTCATGTCGTTCGTGGTGCACGTCCACGAGGACCGCCGGGCCGAGCTGGGCGCGGTGACCCACGTCGACGGCACCGCGCGGGTCCAGGTGGTCGCGCCGGAGGCCAATGCCCGCTTCCACCGGCTGATCGCCCGGTTCGGCGAGCTCACCGGCACCCCCGTGCTGCTCAACACGTCGTTCAACAACAACGCCGAGCCGATCGTGCAGTCCGTGCACGACGCGCTGACCTGCTACCTGACCACGGAGATCGACGTGCTGGTGGTCGAGGACTTCCTGGTCCGGCGACGGGAACCGGTGGTGCGGGCGCTGGACGACCTGGTGCCCGCGTTCCGCCCGGACACCCGGCTGCGCAAGGACTGGCAGCCGGGCGACGAGGTGAGCGGCGAGATCTACCTGAACTACTCGTTCGGCCCGTCGACGACCGTGTCACCGGCCGTGTTCGACCTGCTGGCCGCCGTCGACGGCAAGGCCACGATCGCCTCGCTTGCGGGCGAGCTGACCGACGAGGCGCGCGCCGAGATCCTGGCGCTGTGGCAACGGCGGTTCATCACCCTCGCGCCCAAGCCGTGACCTGAGGGTGTGACCCGCTTCCGGTTCCGGGCGCCTCCGACCTGAGGAGGCCCCGACCGGCAGCAGGTAGACCAACGTGTCGTCCACGCCGTCCAGCAGGAACACGTCGTGCGCGAGGTCGTCGTAGAACCCGCCGAGCAGCCCCAACGACAACGACAGGCCGGCCGCGACCAGGGCCAGGTTCTGCGCCAGGTGACCGGCCTCGGCGAACCCCAACCGCACGGCCCGCAGCCCGTAGTCGCGGCGCAGGTCGCCGATCCGCGCGTAGAGCCCGAGCAGCGCCGGTGCGGTGGCGATGTCCACGCCCCCGGTGAGAGCGGCGCCCGGACCGAACCAGCTCGACGTGCGCTCCACGTCCCCGACCCTCGGCGCGGGCGCCACCGCCACCAACCGCCGGTCGCCCTCGTCCACGTCGTAGAGACCCGGCGCCAGGCCGTCCACGGACCACGCCGCCAGCCGCAGCCGCGCGGTGTACCGGGCGCCGGCGCTGGGGTGCGGACGCCTGCCGTCGGGCAACCGGCCGTGCGCGGTCCACAGCAGCGCCGCCAACCGCGCGGCGTCCAGCGGTCCCCGCAGCGCGTCGCCCCGGCCGGTGCGCCGGTCGCGCAGGACCTGCCGCAGCGACGCCGGGGTGTCGGGTGGTTCCGGCAGCCGCACGGCCTCCTGCCACGGCTGGAGTGCGGGTCGGTCGTGGGAGCTGTCCTTGCGCGGTCGCTGCTCGTCGACGTCCGGGCGGTACTTGCTCGCCTCCAGGTACCGGCGGTCCGGCGCGTCGGCGCCGTCGGCGTGGAACCGGGCGACGCCCGTCGGAGCGAGCGCGGTGGCCGCGACCAGCCAGCAGATCGTGCGCTCCTCGTCGGGACCGATGCCCAGGCGGTTGAGCAGCATGTGGAGCTGGGACCCCCACACGTGCTGCGGCAGGTCGGCGCGCACCTGCCGCATCCAGTACGCCACCGCCCCGGTCGGTGCGGAGTCGACGCGGTCCCACCGGGCGCTCAACCGCGCCGCTCCGGTGGCGTGCAACCGGTGTGCGGCCGAGTGGGAGGACATCCTCGGCGCGGGAGCCGGTTCGCGGCCCATCCGCCAGGACGCGGCCAGCGTGCGCAGCCACGAGGCCGCCGCCGGACGGTCCAGTCCCAACGCGGACGTCGTGGCCATCACCAGTTCCACCGCGGCGCTGAGCTTGGCGCGCGGTGCGCGGGCCGCGCGCAGCACCGCGACCGCGACGTCCGTGCTGCGGCAGAAGACCTCCTCGGCGATCGGCATCGCGGCCGGCCCGCCGTAGCGCTCCACCTCCGGTTCGTACGGCGCCTCGCGCACGTCGCCGTGCGGCAGCAGGTCCTCGCCCGTCGTGCCGAGGGCGGCGTGGTAGCTGTCCGGGTCCACCTCCACCTCGGGGTGGCCCGCCGCCGCGACCATGGCGCGCAATTCCTCGGCGATCGCGTCCGAGTGCCCGGCGGCGTCACGCAGCCGCACGCGCAGGTGCGGGCCGGTCCGCCAGTAGCGCAGGAAGAACCAGTCGGCGATCCGGCCGGCGGCCCGGTGCTCGGCCATCGCGGGCGCGAGCACGTCGGCGATGAACGCGTCGACGTGCTCGACCCGCCACGACAGCCGCACGTGCAGCGCGGTCCACGTCACGGCAGCTCCTCCAACGGGCTGAGGTCGTAGGTGAACCCCGTGGCCCGCGGCCGGCCCGCCACGAGCAGGTAGAGGACGCTGTGCCCGGCAGGCGCCCGCACCAGCGCCTCCAACTCCTCGTCGTGCAGGCTGCGCAACGGGCGGCAGAACAGGCCCGCCTCCGCCGCGGTCGCGCAGACGCGCTGGGCGGCGGAACCGGCCGCGCGCAGCAGTGCCCGGTAGCCGTCGGGCCCGGTGTCGGCGATCGCCGCCGCCGGGTCGCCGGTGATCACCAGGGCCAGGTTCGCGCTGCCGATGTCCACTACCTCCGGCGGGTGCCTGAAGGCATCCCTGAGCCGCGCCACCACCGGTCCCGCCGTGACCAGCCGATCGGGGTCGTACCAGCCGTTCGGCACGCCCTCGACGTTGTGCACCCCCAACCGGTGCCGGAGGTGCGGGAGGCGTGGCACGGCGGCGACGACCGCGTGGAACGCCGAGGCGGGAAGCGGTCGTGGATCGGCGGCGACTCCGCGCGGCCCCATCCCGGAACTGCGGACCGGCGGTCGCACCCGTGCGCCGGTCTCGTGATCCGAGCACACCACGACGCCCTCGCCGGCCAAGTGTGCCCGCAGCCCCAGCCGTGCCGCGTGGTCGGCCAGGGCGGCGAGCAGGTGCCCGAGTTCCAGTTCCACCAGCACGTCGGCGAAGTCGCCGTACCCGGCGGAGAAGCGCTCGGGACGGCGCACGAGGTCGAGCCGGGCGCACGTGCCGAGCCGTTCGGGCGCGCCGCCGACGAGCGCCCGGCGAGCCGGGTCCAGCGGCCACGACCGACCGTCCACGACCAGCGTGACGTCCACCGCGAACGCCGACCTGGCGGACGGGTACGCCCGGTGGTCGTTGTAGGGGTTCCACGGCTCCCAACGCTGCGGCGTGGCGACGTCGGTCAACAGGTGCGCCAACGCCGCTCCGAACCGGCCGAAACGGGCCAGCCCGGTCAACGCCACCCGCGGTCCGGGCGGGGGAGGCGTTGGGTTCGGTTGCGGAACCGAGGTGATCGCCCGACCGGGGCCGTGCCGGTACGCGGCAGCGAGCGCGTCGGCGGCGGCCGGTGTGCCGGCGGGTGGCGCCTCGGGAGAGGTGTTGGCGCCGGTGGGCGCGTGGGCGCTAGGCGGTGTGGTGGCGGCGATCGGAGCGGTGGCGGTGGTCGGCGTGTGGGTGGCGGGTGGCGCGGTGGGAGCGGGTGGCGTTTGGGCAGCGGGCGCGGAGTCGGTGGTGGGCGGTGAGGTGCGGGTGGTCGGTGGGGTGGCCGCCGGCACCGGGTCGGCGCTCGGGGCGTCGGTGGCGGTCACGGGAACGGGTGGGGTAGCAGGGGGCCGGTCGGGCGCAGGCGCGGTATGCCGTGGGTGCGGCGGTCGCGCTCGCCGAACGTCATCGGCAGGGTGCCCGGCACGACGACCTTCGCCGTGTGCAGGCCGAGGTCGTCGCGCACCACCGGGTCGGTCAGGTCCACCGCGATCACCTCCAGGTCCAACGCCGCCCACGCGGTCACGTAGTGCTCCAGCAACGCGTCCAGGTCGTGCCGCGGCACGACGGGCGCGGCCGGCGCCACCGGGTCGCCCGGTCGCAGGAAGTCGTAGCGGTCGGCGGCTTCGGGCAGGCCGTTGACCGTCACGTGGTCCTCCATCGTGCGGATCAGGTCCGGTTCGCGCAGCATCCGCAGCAGCCGGTCCCGGTCGTACTCCTCCGGGTCGGCGTGGGCGCGCCGGGCGGCCGACTCGACGTCCACCGCCACCTCCACCACCGCGGACCGCACCGCGGCGTCCGGGTCCACCCCGGCGCCCGCCGCGAAGAACGCCCGCGGGGACGGCCCGTCACCGGTGTGCCGGGCCAGGGCGAGCACCGCGGGCACCGCCAGGTCGTTGGTCGCGTCGTAGCACTCCAGCCGGTAGCCGAGCTGTTCGAGCCGGTCGGACAGGTGCAGCGCGAGCCCGTCGCGCACCACGACGCCGCGCAACGGCGTCCGCTGGTACCACGCCATCAGGAACGCGTCCCGCTCGGCGACCTCGAACAGCCCGTGCAGCACGGCTTCGGTGAGGCTGTTGCCGGTGCCGCACCCGTTGGACGTCTCGTTCACGAACCGCGGCCCGGGTGTGCCGCCCCAGTAGACGACGTGCTCGGGCACCGCCACGGTGGTCCCGCGCGAGTAGGACCACCCGTGCACCCAGCGCGTGCGGACCTCCGGGGTGTAGGGCACCACGCCCGGCGACGGCAAGTCCGGCAGCCCGAAGCGGGTCGGCTCGACCGCGCGGTCCGGACCCAGGTCGGCGAACGACGCCTCCAGCACGGTCCGGGTGCGCCGGGGACGCATCCCGGCGAGCCGTTCCACCGCCTCGAACAACGCCACCCGCTCGGACTCGCCGAACGTGGCCGTCCGACCGAAACCGGCTTGCGGTCCGTCGTCGCCCACGATCCGCGCGCTCACCGCGGGCAGCGGCGCGTCGCCGACGCGGGACAGCCGGTCGACCGGTCCGTGCCGCCGGTCGACCAGCGCGTCGCGCACGGCGTCGTCACCGGTGAGCGGGTTCGGACCGCGCAGCGCCCCCGGCGGCACGGGCACGGGTTCGCGGACCACGACCGCGGCTTCGGCGGTGTCGTCGGGCAGCGGCCCGCACACCGGGCAGCCCTCGGGACGGGGCCGCACCCGGTGCTCGGTCACCGCGCCCAGGTCCGTGCGGACGGCCAGCACGCGGTCGCGGTAGGCGTCCGGGTCGGCCAGCACGAGTTCGGTCAACGCGTCCACCAGCGGGCCGTGCACCGGGGAGGGCACGCCACCCAACCGCACGCCCTCGTCACGACGCGGCACAGCGGCACCCTGCGCGGCCAGCCGGATGTCCTCCGCGCAGCCGAGGCACACCCCAGGACCGCCTCCGACGACCGGACCCACCAACGTCACCGCGCCGTCGTACCGGATCGGCAGCACCGCGCCGTCCGCGCCGACGCGCCGCAGGTCGCCGATCGTGTACGCGGTCAACGACACCACGTTCACCGGCTCACCTCCGGCACCGCGAACGCCGCCAGACCGGCCGCGTGCAGGACCGGGCCCAACGCCACCGGCTTGACCTCCGCGCCGCCCGACAGCTCCGCCAACCGGCGCTGCAACGCGTCTTCCGCGTCACGCAGCCCGTGCGGCCAGTGCCAGGACCGGTCGGTCCACGGGACGTCCGCCGTGCTCGGTTCCTCCACGGGGAACGCGCCGGAGAGCACCACCGGCTCCGACCCTCCGGCCTGCGCACGGCCCGCCGCCGCCATCGCCGCGAACGCCACGGCGTCGGCGGCGGTCGCCTCGACCGCCCAGGACAGCTCCGCGCCACCCGCGCGGACGACCGCCCGCACCACCCCGTCGCCGAGCCGGTCCACCGCCACCTCGGCGGGCAGTGCGAACCGCAGCACCACCGCCTTCCACCACCGCCGCGCGGTCGGGTCGGTCTGCCACTCGTCCGGGTCGACCGGGGAGCCCGGCAGGGACCGGGCGGCGGTGCGCAGCGCGAGACCGAGCGCGTGGACGGGATCCGCGCCCACCACGGCGTTGTCGGGCGCCAGCCGGTGCGCGGCGCGGACCACGGCGTCCAGGCGGGCGGACCGCTCGGTCGTGCCGTAGCCGACGACAGCGCCCGAGACGGCCAGCTTCACCGGGACCTGGGGCAGGTCACCGGTGTCCGGGGCGGGCACCGGCCCGAGCTCGGGGTCGCCCAGCACGTCGGCGATCCGCCCGGCGGGAGGCGTGGGGCGCACCGCCGACAGCCACGGGTGGTAGTCCGCCCGCAAGGGGTCCAGCCGCGCGACGAACACCGACTGGTGCGCCGGATCCCGTGGTGGCGCGTCGGAGGGAGCGTCCACCACCTCGTGCGCTGGGTCGGGCAGCCCGGCGACCGCGCACACCAACCGGTGCGCCGCGGCCGACCCGACCAACGCCGCCAGCACCTCCGGCACCTCACCCGCCGACCCGGCCAGGCGGTGGGCGACGGCCTCCGCGTCGGCCAGCACGTCGCCGCGCGCACCGGGCGCGGCGACGAACCCCACGTCCGCCGCGCACCGGGCGGCGACGACGTGGGCACCGCACACCAGCAGCAGGTCCGGCCCCGGCTCGACCGGCCCGACCACCAACCCCGTGGCCGTCAACGCCCGGCGCGCCGCCGCGGCCACCGCGCCGGACCCGGTGACGACCACCGTGCTCGCGCGCAACGCGTCCCACGCCGGCGCGGGCCGTTCCGCCACCGATTCCAGCCACCGCGCGACGTGCTCGGGCGGACCGTCGGCGTCCCAGGAGGCGGGCACCCGGACCAGCAGGTCGTGCTCGCGCAGCTGGTCGATGATCATCTTCAGGGCCGCCGCCACGGCCGGCGGCGCCTGGTCGGGCACGGTCAGCCGCTCCGGCGCCACCCCCGCGGTCAACGGCCCGGCCAGCTTCTGCCAGACCGTCCACAGGCCCTTGCCGCCGCGGACGGTGAAGGCGGTCGCCCACCCCCGCACGTGCAGGCCGGTGTCCGTCGGACTGGCGTGCACGATCGGGCGCAGCCGCACCAGCTCCCCGCTCACGAGATCCCCCAGTACGTCTCCGCGATCACTTCGAGCACCCGGCCGCCGGGTGACTGCGCGCCCGGCACGGGCAACGCCTCGGTCAGCTCGACGCCGTCGGGGAACCGGGCCAGCAGGCGGGGCAGGCAGCGCAGGTGCAGGGCGTTGCCGAAGTCGACGTACTGCGGCTTGGTCGGGACCATCATGCGTTCCAAAGGATCAGCGGACACGGCCCTGGCGCGGGCGTCCACGAACACGTGCTCCGGCAGCCCGTGCCGAGCGCGCAGCCGGGCCACCGCCGGTGCGACCGCCTCGTCGACGCCCAGTTCCGGGGGCGCGGGGAAGTCCCAGGTGCGGCGGGCCAGCACCACGTCCCGGTAGCGCAGCCCTCCGCGCCGCACCACCTCGCCGTCGTCTTCGCTCGACCGCAGCGCGTCGAGGTCCACCCAGCCGCACGCCAGGTCGGCGTGCAGCGGGAGGTGCCGGTCGGGCATCAGCGCCGGCAGCAGGAATCCCAGGTACACCACGTCCAGCGGCTCGCCCCGGTGCACGACCCTGACCTCGTCGGTCCGCCGGTCGTGCCGGACCTGGAGCTCGTCCGCGGGCAGGTCGACCCACCGGGCGTCCTCGCCGACCTCGTGGGCGCCCAGCAGCGGGTGCAGGTTGGCGTTGAACCCGTGCAGCGGCCGGAACTGCGCGAACCGCTCGCCGAGCGCTCGCCGCAGCTGCGCGGCCACCGCGTCCGCCGCGCCGGGCAACCGCCGCAGGAACCGGCTCAGGAACCGGCCGAAGCCGGGGTAGACGTGGTTGACGACCAGTCGCCCGTCCGGTGTCGGCTGGCCGAAGAACGCGTACGAACCGGGGCGGCGCAGCCAGTCCGGCACGTGGTGGGCGGCCTCGTGCACCAGGTCGTCGGACAGCACGCCGTCCGCGCGCGCCGCCGCCGCGATCTTCGCGCGGGACTCCATCAGCGAGACGACCCCGGGGTCACGCGCGGACCCTGCGGTGTTCGCGTCGTCCGGCGAGACGCCCGACAGGAAGACCGCGCACTCCGCCAGGGAGGCCGTGCCGCCGGGACCGACCGCGTCGACGAACCGGTTGCGCACCAGCCTGCGCACCAGCACCTGCTGGTCGAACAGGACCAGCAGCGGGGTGAGCCGGGTCAGCGCCTCGGCGCCGGTGGCGGGCACCCGGACCGGCTCCGGGAGCAGGACGTCCTCCAGCACCGGTGCGATCCCGGACAGGTCGACGCCGACCCGTTCGCCGAGGTCGCGCCAGCCCGCGGTGAGCTCGGCGGTGGCGACGGCCCGCGCGGGCGGGTCGGCGGTGGCGAAGGCGGCGGTGGCGGTCACCAGCCGCGTCAGCCGGTCGGCCACGTCGGGCGCGCCCTGCTCGCGCAACCACGCGGCGATCGCGGCCGGCGCGTCCGGGTCCTGCGGGTGCACCGGCTCCACCGGCACCAGCAGGCCGATGTCGAGCACCCGGTCGACGTAGGCGCGGGCGGCGGTGGCCGCCTCGGGCGTGGCCAGCCTGGCGGCCAGCGCCTCGACCAGTTCGGCCGGCACGACGCCGCCGGGTCCGGCGTCCCGCACCGCGGCCACCAGGAACCGCAAAGGCCCCGTGGCCGCCACGTCCACCTGCTCCTCGCGCGTGACGTCGATCCGCGACGGCGGGGCGTCGGGCGGGGGAGCGATCAGGGTGTCGCGGCGGAACACCACGTGGCCGTCGTGTTCGCGCAATCCGGGTGCGAGTCGGTGCGGCCGGTCGCGGAAGGCGGCCACCAACCGGGTCAGCAGGAGGCGGTTCGGCTCGGTGTGCGCCACCGGTCGCGCCCGCGGCCAGGGCCCGTCGCCCCAGGAACCCCAGCCGACCTGGGTGTACCAGGACAGCGGGCTGGTCTTGGACGTGGCGCGCAAGGCGTAGCGCAGCACCGTCGCCTCGACCTTGCGGGCCTTGCGGTCGGGCGCGCCGCCGCCGGCCGCCGCGCGGGTCAGGCCGTGCAGCAGGTCGGCGCCGGTCAGCACCCCGGCCAGCCGCACCGGCTCGGCCTGGCACACCCGCGCCAGCACGGCGCGTTCGGCGGCCAGCGCGTGCGGCCACGCGTCCAGCGCCACCTCGGTGGCGGCGTCGAGCGCGGCGCGTTCGTCGAGCCAGCGCGCCAGCGGCGGGACCCGCTCGGGCAACGTGCCCAACCCGGCCAGCAGCGCGGTCCGGGGCGAGCGTGCGTTGTGCACGTCGCGCCGCAGCGGCAGCACGACCCGGCGGTGGAACTCGGCCGGGTGGTCGCTCGCGCTGTCGTGCAACGCGTCGGCCACCTGCGGCGCCAGCTCCCGGAGTCGGGAGTGCGCCGCGACCGCGGCGGCCATCGCCCTCCGGAAGCCCGCCGCGCCCGGCGGTGGCTCGGGGTGGGGCAACGCCGCCACGCGGACCAACGCGTACGGCGCCAACTCGGTGGTGATCACACCGGCCATGCGCGCTACCTCCGCGGGAGGGTGGTCGGGGGCGCCGGGACCGACGCCCCCGACGTGGGACGTCGACGTGCGGCCACGAACGGTCCGTCGTGGCGAGCGCGTCAGCTCACCGGACCGGCTACTTGCCCGCCGGGTTGACGTGCGGCTTCGACGAGCAGCACGAGCAGGCCGTGGAGGCGACCGGGTCGCCGTCCACGAGCGTCGTGTCGGCGATGGTGGTCACGGCCAGTTCGTCCAGGACCAGGTCCTCGACCTCGAAAGTCAAGTCCATGGCATCCTCCCTCATTAGTTCGGAGTCGGGCTTGCGGCGCGAACTCAAGCAGATTGATCGGGGACCGACAAGACCGGGGAGTGCTATTCCAAACGATTCGAGAAAGGCTCGGATCGGTCATTCGGGTGAGCTTGGCCGGACGGGCGGATACACCTATTCGGACAGCCGAATAGGTGTTCTCGGGGTAATTGCGCGCGACCGGCGGCGAAGCGCCGGGTGACCGGTGTAGATTGCATCCGGCACAGCTCAGCCGTCATCGGGTGCCAACGCCGTGGTCCGAGTGGCCGAATCGTGCCGTCCACCATCCGTCGGCGATCTCCGGTACCGGTACTTCCCGGTCGGGGTGCGGGATTCCGAATGCACCGGAACGGTCGCGGGTCGAAAATTGGTGGTGGTGACCCGTCCGACGATCGGGTCGGTGCGGTGGTGATGTCATTCGGCCGTCGGTCATCCCGCGGTTATTGAATGCCCCGCTACCGGTGGACGGCCCCGACCGGGCGTTTTCAGTGGCACGGTGCGCCGTTGAGGGCGTCCAGCACGGCGGTGTAAGCGGGCTTGCGCGCGCCGGTGGGGTCGAACAGCAGCGGGGTGCTCGACGCTCGCCACGAGTCGCTGTCGCGGATGCCCCACACCGTGATGCCGGTGCACCGGCTCACCGCCAGGCAGGCCGTGACCGCACGGCGGTAGTTCTCCGCCTGGGTGGCGCCGGAACCCTCGATGTCCAGCTCGGTCAGCTGCACGTCCACGCCGAGCGCGGCGAAGTTGCGGATGGTGCCGGCGAAGTCGGCGGGCACCGGGTGGTTGGCGGTGAAGTGCGACTGGAGGCCGACGCAGTCGATCGGCACGCCACGCGCCCGGAAGTCGCGCACCATCCGGTACACGGCCTGGGTCTTGGCGTGGGCCCAGTTCTCGGTGTTGTAGTCGTTGTAGCAGAGCTTCGCGCCGGGATCGGCCGCCCGGGCCGCGTGGAACGCCGCCTCGATCCAGTCGTCGCCGGTGCGCTGGAAGTTGGAGTCGCGCCGCGCGCCGGACGTGCCGTCGGCGAACGCCTCGTTGACCACGTCCCACGAGTGGATCCGGCCCCGGTAGTACGCCACCACCTGCGTGACGTGGTTGAGCATCGCCTGCCGCAACGCCGCGCCCGACAGGTTCACCAGCCAGGACGGCTGCCCCGAGTGCCAGAGCAACGTGTGGCCGCGCACCCGCTTGCCCTGCCGCACGGCGTGGTCCACGACCCGGTCGGCCGGGGCGAAGGAGAACCGGCCCTGCTGCGGCTCGGTGGCGTCGAGCTTCATCTCGTTCTCGGGCGTGACCACGGCGAACTCGCGGTCCAGGATGCCCGCGTACGCGGGGTCGGACAGCTTGTACCCCTGCACGCCCGCGCCGAAGTACCGGCCGCTGCGCTCGGCGGCCGCGGCCAGGGTGTTGGCGAGGGTGGTGGCGGGCGTGGCGGGCGTGGCGGCGGCGACCGGCGGCAGCGGGCCCGCTGCGGCCAAGGACGCGGCGATCAAGGACGCGGATAAGAGTTTTCGCACTTCGAGGGCCCCTTCCGACGATGCGATGGCGTCCCACGATGGGTGTGCGCCACCGCGCCGGGCAATGCTTATCGAATGTTTTCGAAACCCCTGCGGCCGTAGGTGAGCCGGCGCAGCAACCATTCGGCCGGACCGGTGCGGTCCGCGCGGCGCAACGCCATGGAGAAAGCGGCTGCCAAGGCGCCGGAACGACGGCGTGGCGAGGCGTTGGTGCGGGCCGGCCACGCCGCCGCGCTCGCCGTGCTGACCGTTCGACCCCAGGGGCGGCACGTTCACCACCACGGTCCTGCGCCACTACGCCGCCAACGGTCGCCTGGACCCCGGCGGGCCGACCCTGATCACCACCCAGATCAGCGAGGCGATGGTCTTCAAGCTGTCCACCGACCTGGGCCGCGTGCCGACCGCGGGCGAACTGGCCGCCTGACGGGTCTCACCGGCCGCTGCGGCGCAGCGCGAGTTCGGCCAGGACGGTGGCGCCGTCGGGCAGCAGCGCGTCGTCGAACCGGACGAGAGGGGAGTGGTTGTCGGTGCCGTCGCCCGCGCCGAACGGGATGAACGCGCCGGGGACCTCTTGCAGCACGCGGGAGAAGTCCTCGGCTCCCGGCATCGGGTTCGCCAGCGGCCGGAAGCGCCCGGCGAAGACGTCGGCGATGGTGTTGGCGACGAACGCGGCCTCCCGCGCGTCGTTGACGGTCATCGGGTAGCCGTCGCGGTAGTCCACCTCGGCGCGCAGGCCGTGCGCCCGCGCGATCGACCGCGCCAACGTGACAGCGGCGTCCTTGATCCTGGCCCTCGCCGGCGCGGAGAACGTGCGCACGGTCGCCTCGAACCGCGCGGTGTCGGGGATGACGTTGCGCCTGCTCCCGGCGTGGAACGACCCCACGGTCACCACCGCGGGGTCGAAGACGTCGGCCTGACGGGTGACCATCGCCTGCAACGCCGTGACGATCTCGCACGCCACCGGGATCGGGTCCTGCGCGCGGTGCGGCCGGGCGCCGTGCCCGCCCGCGCCGACCACGGTGACGTCCAGCGCGTCGGAAGCCGCCATCGTGGTGCCCGGACGGGCCGAGAACACGCCGTGCGGCACGCCCGCGCCGAACACGTGCAACGCGTAGGCGGCGTCCGGCCGGCGGCCCGCGGCGTCCAAGACGCCCTCGGCGATCATCGCGGCCGACCCGTCCCACCCCTCCTCGCCGGGCTGGAACATGAAGACGACGTCACCGGCCAACTCGTCCCGCCGGGCGGCGAGCAGGTGCGCGGCGCCGACCAGCATCGCGGTGTGCATGTCGTGGCCGCACGCGTGCATCGCACCGTCCACACGGGACGCGTAGTCCAGCCCGGTGCGCTCCTGCACGGGCAACGCGTCCATGTCGGCGCGCAGCAGCACCACCGGTCCCGGCCGCGCGCCGCGCAGCACGCCGGTCACCGACGTCAACGACCGCCCCGGCGTCAGCTCCAGCGGCAGGCCGTCGAGCGCGGCGAGCACCTTCTCCTGCGTGCGCGGGAGGTCCAGGCCGATCTCGGGCTCGGCGTGCAACTGCCGTCGCAGTCGCACCAAGTGATCCATCAGGGCCGCGTTCTGGCTCGCCGACATGGCTGATCGCTCCTCGGGTCGGTGGCGGGGCACTTGCCGAGGATCACGTCGGGTGCCACTCTCGGCCCTCGAATTGTCAAGATCGCTCACCGGGATGGCCTCCAGTGCAGGATTCGTTCACACCCGACGAGACCGACCTCCGGCTCGTCCACGCCCTGCAAGCCGCGCCGCGGGCGACCTGGCACGAGGTCGGGCGCTCGCTCGGCATCGACCCGGTCACCGCGGCCCGGCGGTGGCAAGTGCTGGCCGACACGGGTTTCGCGCGCGTCACCGCCTACCCCGAAGTGCGGCTGTGGGCCGCGGACCACTGCAACGCGTTCATCGAGGTCGACATCGAGCCGACGTCCCGCGCGCACGCCGTCGAGGTCCTGTCCCGCATCCCGCAGGTCGTCTCGATCTCGATCATCAGCAGCGGGCGAGACCTGTTCCTGACCCTGCTGACCCCCGACCTCGCCACCCTGTCGCACCTCGTGCTGCACCGGCTGCACGCGCTGCCGGGGTTGCGGCGGACGCGTACGCACACCGTCACCACCGTCTACGGCGAGGGCAACCACTGGCGGCTCGGCGCGCTCGAACCCCAGCGGCGCGCGCGGGCCGTGCCGGGCAGGCCGAGCGGGAGCCGCGCGGTCTGGAAGCCCCACCACCGGGAAGTGCTGCGGGCATTGGACGACGGGCGCAGGCCGGCCGCCGAGATCGCGACCCGCACCGGCCGCAGCGGGTCGACCGTGCGCCGGTGGCTCAACGAGATGGTCGACGGCAGGCTGCTGTCGCTGCGGTGCGAGGTCGCGCAACCCGTCACGGGGTGGCCGATCGCCGCGACGTTCTGGGCCAGGGTGCCACCGGACGAGCTGGACCGGACTGCGTCCGCGTTGACCGAGCTGCCGGAGGTCCGGCTGTGCGCGGCCGTCACCGGTGCGGACAACCTCGTGATGACGTTGTGGCTGCGCTCGCTCGGCGACGTCCAACGCCTGGAAGCCGAACTGGCCAGGCGACTGCCCGCGCTCACCCTCACCGACCGCGCGGTCACGTTGCGCGCGGTGAAGCGGATGGGGTGCCTGCTCGACGAGACCGGGCGGATCACCGACGTGGTGCCCGTCGACCCGTGGGCGACCGCGTGAGGAACCGCCTGCCCGTGGGCGACCGCGTGAGGAACCGCCTGCCCGTGGGCGACCGCGTGAGGGAAGCGTAGGTTCGCAGCCATGCGCGTACTGTTTGCCGGCCTCGCGTCGGTGGGGCACACCTATCCGCTGATCCCGCTGGCGATCGCCGCCCGCGAAGCCGGGCACGAAGTGCACTTCGCCGCCGGCGAGGAGGTGCACGCGCCGTTGGCCGCGAACGGGCTGCGGCCGTTCCGCCCCGCGGACGCGTTCTACGAGATGTACGCCGAAGACCTGGAGCCGGAGCTGGCGCGCCTGCGGCCCGACCTCGTGGTGCACGGGTGGGGCGTGCCGGGTGCGGCGATCGCCGCGCGCCGGGCCGGGATCCCGGGCCTGTGGCACGGTTTCGGCCGCATGTTCCCCGACGGGATCGGCCTGGAGTCGCCCGCGAAGAGCGCCCCCGGCCGGCCGCACGTCGACATCTGCCCGCCTTCCTTGCAGGACAAGG
This sequence comes from Actinosynnema sp. NPDC002837, assembly GCF_040295345.1. Classification (NCBI taxonomy): domain Bacteria; kingdom Bacillati; phylum Actinomycetota; class Actinomycetes; order Pseudonocardiales; family Pseudonocardiaceae; genus Actinosynnema; species Actinosynnema sp. NPDC002837. Next base: position 6,686 of record NZ_JBEOVG010000115.1, on the reverse strand, counting down.
ACTTCCTGGCGGGCGAGGAGCGGATCGAGCTGCGCCCCGTCGCGTACTCCGAACCCGGCGCGCTGCCCGCCTGGGACGGGCACCGCACGTCGCGGCCGTTGGTCTACCTGACGCTCGGCACCGCTTTCGGCACACCGGAGTTGTTGACCACGGCCATCGACGCCCTGGCCGCGCTGGACGCCCGCGTCGTGGTCGCGACCGGTCGCGTGCGCCCGGAGGAGCTCGGCGACGTGCCGGACAACGTCACCGTGCACAAGTGGGTGCCGCAAGCCGACCTGCTGCCGTACGTGGACGTCGTCGTGCACCACGGCGGCAGCGGCACCACGCTCGGCGCGCTGGCCGTCGGCGCGCCGCAGCTGATCCTGCCCCAGGGCGCGGACCAGTTCGCCAACGCCGACGCGGTCACCGCCGCCGGGGCCGGCGTGCGCCTGCTGCCGGACGAGGTGAGCGCGGAAGCCCTCGCCTCCGTCGTCCGAACCCTGTCCCGGCCCGGCGGGCACTCCGAAGCCGCGCGGGCGATCGCCGAGGAGATCGCCCGGATGCCCGGCCCGGACGACGTCGCCCGCCGACTCCCGGACTACGCCGACCGCGGCTGAACCACCTCGACGCCACGTCGACAACCGGCCTGGCGTCCGCCGGGCCCGCCGTGGCTCGACCCCGGTAACCCGGACCGGTGAACAGGGCCGGACGCCTCCCGACCTTGACCGGTAACCCGGACCGGTGAACGGGGTCAGGCGTTCCCACCGAGTTCACGTCGCCGAAACCACCGGCGGCCCGGCGGCGACCTACAGTCTCGCCATCCTGAACGAGATCGATCCCTTCATCGGAACGGCCGCGACCTCCCTGCCACCGGCGCAGGGTCTCGCGGCCACTTGGTGGTGGCCGAAAGCGCAGATCGGCAACACCCACCCGGGCGCGACGTCCCCGCTCGGCATGGTGTCCGCCTGCGCCTACTCCGGCGCCTACCCGACCGGCTACGGCCGGTACACGAAGAACACCGAGGGCCTGCCGGAGGAGATGTTCGACCGGTCGCTGGCCTCCGGCTTCACCCACTTCCAGCAGTCCGGCACCGGCGCCATCCGCAAGTACTACAACTACGTCCGGGTGACACCGATGGTGCAGCAGCTGGACGCGCTCGGTCACGCCTGGCCGCTGCACGACGAGGTCGCCGAGGCCGGGTACTACGCGGCCACGCTGGACACCGGCGTCCGGTGCGAGATCACCGTCGGCGAGAAGGTCGCGGTCCACCGGTACACGTTCCCGGAGCACCGCAGCGCGCGCATCGTCGTGGACCTGTCGTGCGGCGGACTGGCCATCGACCACGGCCGCACGATGCCGCTGCGCGCCCACGTGGAGAGCCTCGGCCACGGCCGGGCGCAGGGCACGGTCGTGGTGGAGGGCGTGCCGCTGTCGGTCCACGTCGAGGTCGACTCGCCGGGGTGGCGGCAGATGCTCTGGCACGACCGCAGGCTGATCGAGGGCGGCACCCGGCTGGACTTCGACCGCATCCGGCAGACCACCCTGCGCCCGTTCGGGCTGCTGTTCCTCGGGCCGACCGCCGCCGGGCAGAGCGTCGAGGTGCGGATCGGGTTCTCCCTGCGCGGCTGCGAGCAGGCCAGGGCCAACCTGCGCCGGGAGTGCGGGCAGGAGCCGGCCGCGTTCGACGTCATCCGGGCGCGCACCACCGACCGCTGGCGCGACCACGTGGGCCGGATCGAGGTCGAGGGCGGGTCGCCCGCCAGGCGGCAGGTGTTCGCCACCGCCCTGTACCACTCGCTGATCAAGCCGTGCTTCGCCGACGACGAGAGCCCGTTCTGGCCGACGTCCGGCCCGTTCGCGTTCGACGTCTGCACGATGTGGGACATCTACAAGACGCAGCTGCCGCTGCTCGCGGCGATCGTGCCGGACCGGGCGGTGGACCTGCTGGAGTCGCTCATCCGGGTGTGCGAGGAGGAGGGCAACTTCCCGATCGGGTACCGGATGGCGCGGGGCGCGGACCGGTTCTTCCGGCAGGCGAGCGCGCTGGTGCACACCGCGTTGGCCGACGCGCACGCGCTGGGCCTCGGCGACCTGGACTGGAACTGGGCGCTGGCGCACATGGAAGCCGACCTGCGCCGGCTGTACGGCGAGGACTTCTACGAGCACGGCGTCGTGCACCCGATCTCGCACACCCTCGACCTGGCCTACGCCTACCACTGCACCGCGGGCGTCGCGCGGGCGTTGAACGACCACCGCCTCGCCGACGACCTCGCCGCGCGCGGCCTGCTGTGGACCAACGCGTTCGACCCGGCCACGGGCCTGCTGCACGACTCGTCGTTCTACGAGGGCGGCAAGTGGAACTACTCGTTCCGGCTCGTGCACGACATGGCCGGGCGGATCGCGCTGGCCGGCGGGGACGACGCGTTCGTCGCGATGCTGGACTCGTTCTTCGGGTTCGGCGCGCCGCCGGTGACGCAGCCCGGCAGGCGGCCCGACCCGGCCGAGATGGCGGTCGGCTACGCGCTGAACCGGTTCGAGGGGCTCAACAACGAGCCCGACATGGAAGCGCCCTGGTCCTACCACTACGCGGGCCGGCCCGACCGCACGGCCGAGATCGTGCACGCGGCGCTGACCTGGCAGTTCGGCACCGGTCCCGGTGGGCTGCCGGGCAACGACGACTCCGGCGGCCTCAGCTCCTGGTACGTCTGGGCCTCGCTCGGGCTGTTCCCGGTCGCCGGGCAGAACCTGTTCCTGGTCAACGCGCCCGCGTTCGCCCGCGCCACCGTCCACCTCGGCGACCGGGACTTCGTCGTGGAGACCAGGGGCCACCGGGAGACGCCGGTCAGCTCCGACGGGCTGGAACGCGTGCCGCCGCCGCAGTACGTGCAGTCCGCCCGGCTCGACGGCAGGCCGCTGGACGCGGCGCACCTGAGCGCCGTCGACGTGCACGCGGGCGGGCGGCTGCAACTCGAACTCGGCCCGGAACCCTCGGCCTGGGGCCGCCGGGTCCGGCCGCCGTCACCGTCCGACCCGTCCACGCCGGGAGCGCGCCCATGACCACGCCGAACCGCCGCCTCGTCATCGTGGTCCGCGCCGACCCGGTGATCTGCGGCCACTCCGGGGAGGCGCGCAACCTCGCCGAGGTCGCCCTCACCCGCGGCTTCGACGACGTGCGGCTGCTGACGTGGCCGATGCCGGCGCTCCAGGCGGCCGGGCTGCCGCTCAAGCCGCTCGACCGGATCACGCCCTACAGCGCGGGCATCACGGTGGAGCGGCCGGAGCCGGTCGGCGACTACCGGGTGCCCGACGGCCGGTACCTGGCCGGGCTCACCGGCCGCCTCGTCGAGCTGCTCGCCGAACCGGTGCCGACCACGTGCCTGTCGATGTACCTGGTGCCGCACACGGCGGTCGTGGGCGAGGCCGTCGCGGTGGCGCGCGCGGCCGGCTTCTCGCCCGACGTGCGCACCATCGCGAAGGCGGTCGGCTCGGACGTCACCAACGTGATCCGCTCGTGCCTGCGCGAGGGCCGGTTCGGCGCGGCGGTGGCGCTGTTCACCACGTTCCTGGCCAACGACCAGGTGATCGCGGTGTCGGAGTACACGCGGCAGGAGATCGTGACCGCCGCCGAGGCCGTCGACGCGCACTGCGGCACCCGGCTCGCCGACGAGTGCCGCGCGCGGGTCGCGGTCAGCTACCCGCCGATCGACACGTCCGCGTACCTCGACCTCGACCCGGCCCTGGTCGACGCCGCCCTCGCGCGGCGCGGCCTGCACCGTGACGGCTACGTGCTGTTCCTGTCCCGGGTGGCGCGGGCCAAGGGCGTCCACGACCTGGTGACGGCGTTCACCCGGTCGAGGGCTCGGTCGCGGGTGAAGCTCGTGATCGCCGGGAACGGCCCGGCCTTGGCGGACGTCCGGGCGCTCACCCGAGGCGACGACCGTGTGGTGCTGCTGTCCGACGTGGACGACGAGGAGAAGCCGCTGCTGATGCGCGGTTGCGCCGCCTACGCGCTGCCGACCAGGCCGGAGCCGGACTTCGTGGAGACGTTCGGCATCGCGTTGACCGAGAAGATGCTCGCGGGAGGCGGCCCGGTGATCACCACGATCACCGGCGGCACCGGCGAGGCGGTCGGCGGCACGGCGATCATCGTGGAAGCCGGTGACGTGACCGGACTCGCCGCCGCGATCGACCGCGCCGTGCTGGACCTGTCGGTCGAGGAGCGGCGGTCCATGGCGGACCGGGCCAGGGCGCACGCCCTGTCGTTCGACCGGGCGCGGGTGTTCGACGACCTGTTCGCCACGTCCGTGCGCTGAGGGTCACCCCGGCCGGCGTTACGCCAGCTTGGCCCGCAACCAGTCGGGCAGCACGCCCTCCGTGCCGCCGGAGAGCCGCAGCTCCTCCCGGTAGGCCTCGGGCGGCGGCGGCGCGATCCACGTCGGCTCGTCCGCGCGGTTCATCTCGAGCTTCTGCTCGCCGGTGGCCTGGATCTCGAACTTGGCGCTGTACCAGGCGCCGTCGGCCCGGGTCGCCGCGCGCAGCTCGCGGAACCGCTCGGCGACGGCCCGCGGCGGCGACCAGCGTTCGAGCGCGCCCGCCACCGTGTGCACCAGGGCGTTGGTCTCGGTGTGCTCGCCGATCTCGCGGAACTGCACTTGGGCGTAGTCCCAGCCCGGCGGCAGCGTCTGGAGCAGCTGGTTGCCGATCCTCCTGGCGTAGCGGCCCTGCTCCTCGGCGTCGACGCCGGTGCGCGCGGGGGCCTTCTCACCCGTGAGGGTCTCGTGCAACCAGGCGGGCAGCTCGGCCCTGGGGAAGTCCTCCAGGTCCTTGGCCAGCACCTCGGGCCCGATCGGCGGGTCCCACACCGGGTCGACGTCGAAGTTGAAGTTCACCCGGAAGGTGCTCGGCGGGTCCACCACGAGCCGCACCGAGAACCAGGTGCCCTGGCCCGGCTCGTAGAGCAGGACGCGCAGGTCGCCGAAGGCCGGGTGGATCTCCCGCGGCAGCTCCTGCGGCTGCGCCGAGCCGTCGGCGAGGATCGTCGTGTAGACGAAGTCCTCCACAGTGGACGCCAGGGTGGCCTTCAGGTCGAGCCGCTTCGCGTCGGGCGGGGCGAGGTCGAGCAGCCGACCGCAGACCCACTGCAGGATCCGGTTGACCTCGGCCTCGCGCTCCGCCGGCGTCGGCGGCTGTGCCTGCGGCGGGTTCGGGTCAGACATTCGGTGAACTCCTGAAGTGGTAGCTCGTCCTGCCGGTGCTCGGGTCCAGCCGTTGCTCGACAACATACAGCCGATCCGGCACCCGGCCCTGGCTGGCTTCGCCCGAGAAGACGCGGACCCGTTCGACCACGATGCCGTCCTTGTCCACCGCCGCGCGGCGGTCCTTCTCGATCTGGGCCCAGCTGTCCTTGTACCGGCTCGCCGCGTCGGAAGCCGGGCGGCGCAGGTTGTTCTCGCGGTAGAGCTGCGAGACCTGGTTGATCGCCTCGTTGCCGCCGCCGGAGGCGTGGTCCTGGAGGTGGCCGCCGCGGCGCTGGTCGCCGTAGATCATCTCGCCGTGCTTGCCGGACGGCGTCTGCACGTCGGTGTCGCGGGACACGTGCGTGCCGCCGTAGTCCGGGGTGAAGGCGATCGACGACACGCCGTTGGTGTTGGTGTGGTAGACGGTCGTGCCGGTCTGGAACCGCGTCTCCGCCAGCGGCAGGCCCTCCACCCGCCGGCCCGTGACCGGGTCGGGGGTCGAGTTGACGCGGGGCGCCTCGACCGGCTCGGGGGAGTAGGGGTCGCGCATCGTGTTCTTGTTGCCCAGCTCGGGGTTCTTGTCCGTCCACGTCTCGATGTGGGTGAACTGGGACTTCCCGTCCTTCAGCTCGGGCGAGGTGAAGAACGTGCCGTGCCAGACGTCGCCGTTGGGCGTGCGGCGGGTGACCTCGTAGCGGCAGTCGGGGTCGAGGTCGGTGCGGTCGCTGAACGGTCGCTGGTTCGGGTCGTGCGCCAGCGTCTCCGTGCGGTACTTCGCGCCGCCGGGTTCGTAGTCGGGGCCCTTGGGGCTGCCGAAGTCGTCCAGGTCGAACCGCGGTCGGCCGTCGGCGTCGGTGCGGAAGGTGAACGGGTCGCCGCCCGTGTGCACCCGGTAGTCCGTGTCCGGCCGGGGGTGGACCACGTCGGCGTTGCCGAGCGGGTTGGCGTCCGTGCCGATCCGGGTGTTCGGGGTGTGCGCGTCGACGTGCGTGATCCTGGGCGGCGTGCCGCCGTCGGTGTAGACGGTCGTGCGGTGGCCGGTGTCGTCGTGGATCTGGTAGCGGGTGTTCGGCTCCAGCGGTCGGTCGTGTTGTGGCGGGTCGTAGAACGGCTCGCGCCGGTCGACGGTGACGTCCTCCGACCGGGTGTGCTTCGGCTCTTTCCAGTCGATGTCCTGGTGAGTCGGCGACTCCCGGTCACCGGGGCGTGCGGCGCGGTCCTTGGCGTCGGTGTCGAGGTCGGTCTTGTCGGCGTCCTTGGTGCCGGGGACGAAGCCGTCGTCGCTCGCTCTGGTGGTGGTGCCGTCGGGGTGGTGGGTGTGCCATTCGCCGTTGGGTGGGATGCGGGGTTGGCGGTTGCCGTCGGGGCCGGTGGTGGCGTCGCTGGTGTAGACGCGGCCGTTGGTGTCGGTCCAGGCGGGTTTGGTGGGGGCGAGGACGTCGGCGTTGGTGTGGCGGGCGAGGCGGTTGG
>NZ_JBEOVG010000114.1:0-26379 GCF_040295345.1 Actinosynnema sp. NPDC002837 | reverse complement strand
ACCCCGTCCGCCGCCGCTCCCCACCCCCCCTCCGCGGCCCCCCGCCCACCGCGGCGACCCCGGACGACCTGTCACGTGACCACTTCCTCCACCGGGTCCCGGCGCCGCTTCCGGTTCCACCGCAGGAACAGCAGCGCCGTCGCGGTCACCACCAGCGGCCACAGCATGTACACCGCCGTGGCGACCGTCAGCCCCACCACGCCGAGGAACGCCACCAGCGCGGCGTACCACGCGGGCGACCGCGTCGGCAGCAGCTTCAGCGCCGCCGCCGTGCCGATGAGGTAGACCGCCACGAACTGCCCGGTCGTGAGCAGGACCAAGAGCTTCGCGCCCGTGCCCGTGCCCATGGCCACCGCCAGGGACAGGAAGCACAGCGCCACCACGACCACCAGGCTGCGGCGGGGCACCTCCCCCGCGACCGTGCCGCCGGACAGGTTGCGCGGGAACGCGCCGTCGCGCGCCAGCGCCGCGCTCAGCTTCGAGGCGCTGGCCATGTAGGCGTTGATCGACCCGATGGTCAGCAGCACCGCCGCGACGGCCGCCACCACCTTCACGTCGCCGCCGACCGTGCGCGCGATCAGCTGGCCCAGCGGCGCCTCGCCGTCCGCGGCGGCCGGGCCGAGCACCGCGATGATCGCGAACGCCACGGACAGGTACAGCAGGCCCACGATCGTGACCGCGATGCCCGTGGCCCGCGGCAGGTCGCGCTGCGGGTTGCGGAACTCCTGCGCCAGGTGCGTGATCGCCTCCCACCCGGCGAAGCTCCACACCAGCAGGCCCGCGGCCGGCGCGATCGCGAGCCAGCCGTGCGGCGCGAACGGCGTCAGGTTGCCCATGTCCACGTGCGGCACCGCCAGCAGCACCGAGCCGAGCACCAGGAACACCAGGAGCGCGGCCAGCACGAACTGCACCGCGCCCGACGCGCGCAGGCCGATCCAGTTCGTCACGGCCATGCTGGTCAGCAGCGTCAGCGCGGTCACCACGACGGTCCACTGCCCGCCGCCGACGGCCTCCTCGACGTACGCGCCGGCGAACAGCGCCGCCGCCGTGGTGCCCGGCGGCACGGCGAAGTAGAAGCACCAGCCGACCACGGCGGAGAGGCGTTCGCCGAACGCCAGCCGCGCGTAGGTCGACACGCCGCCGGCGTCCGGGTGCCGCGCGCCCAGTGCCGCGAACGTCGCCGCCAGCGGGGCCGACAGCACCACGAGCGCCAGCCACGCCAGCAGCGACGCCGGACCCGCCATCTCGGCCGCCAGCGCCGGCAGCGCGATCACACCCGTGCCCAGCACCGCGCCGACGTACATGGCGGTGCCCTGGCCGACGGTCAGCCGACCGCCCTTCGTCGCCGTCATGCGGCGGCGCGGGCGAGCGCGATCGACGGCCCCAGCGCGTCGAGGTACGGCCGCTGCACGCAGAACGACGTGAACCCGAACCGGCGGTGCGAGGCCACGACCTGCTCCGCGATCTCGGCCGCGGTGCCGATCAGCATGTACGGCGAGTCGAGCACGACCTCCGCCGTCAGCTCCCAGTCCGCGGCGATCCGCTCGGCCGCCGCCTCCCGGTCGTCGGTCACCTCGACGACCTGGACGAACGCGTTGAGCGCGACCTCGCGCCCCGCCGCCGCGTCCCGCACGAACGCCACGCGCTCCTCGGTCTCGTCCGAGCCGATGACGCGGAAGTTCCCCGTCGCCTTGCCCTTGATGTGCCTGATGCCGCCCACGCTGACGACGTCGGCGCGTTCGGCGGCCAGGCGCAGCATCCGGTCACCGGTGCCGCCGATCAGCACCGGCGGGTGCTCGACGTCGGGCTCGGCGTCGAGCAGCTTGCCCAGCTCGTCCAGCAGCGAGCCGACGTGGGCGACCCGGGCGTCCATCGGCGTCCACGGGATGCCGGCCAGGTCGAACTCCTGCTTGATGATCCCCGCGCCGATCCCGAGCTGCAGCCGCCCGCCGCTCATCCGCTGCACCGTCTGCACTTCCCTGGCCAGCAGCGACGAGTTCCAGAACGCCCCGTTGAGCGCGTACGTGCCGACCTTGAGGGTGGGCGACACCTGGGCGGCGAGGTTCAGCACCGAGAACGGCGAGGTCCGGTTCGGCCCGAGGTGGTCGACGGCGAGCACGGAGTCGAACCCGAACCCCTCGGCCGTGCGGCAGGCCTCGACGAGCGCGTCGTGCGTGGCCGGTGTGGCCAGCGTGATCCCGAACGATAGGTGGTTCACGGCGTCCCCCGCGGGTTGTGTCGGCGAAAATACGCAAACAGTTCCGTGCGGGGACGACGCCGGTCAACACCCACCCCGACCCGCCCGATATGAGCCGATAGCGATCCCCGATGCCGTCACGCGAATGGCCGCGCCTGAACGGTCCAGGCCGGGTGGCTACTCGACGGTCACGCTCTTGGCCAGGTTGCGCGGCCGGTCCACGTCACGGCCCAGCGCGTGCGCGAGGTGGTAGGCGAACAGCTGCAACGGCACCGAGAGCGTGATCGGGGCCAAGGCGTCGTGCGCCTTCGGCACGCGGATGACGTCGGTGGCCAGACCGGGCGGCAGCTCGGCGTCGGTGACCGCGATGACCGGACCGCCGCGCGCCTTGATCTCCTCGATGGTGGCGGTGTTCTTGGCCAGCAGCTCGTCGTCCGGCACCAGCACCACGGTCGGCATCTCGGGGTTGATCAGCGCCAACGGCCCGTGCTTCAGCTCGGACGCCTGGTAGGCCTCGGCGTGCACGTAGGAGATCTCCTTGAGCTTCTGCGCGCCCTCGCGCGCGGCCGGCCACCCGCGCACCCGGCCGACGAAGAACATGTGCTCCGCCCCGGCGTACTTGCGGGCGATGGCCGCGATGTCGTCCTCGGCGGCGAGGACCTGCGCGATCTGGTGTGGCAGCTGCGACAGGCCGGCGACGAGCCGCCTGCCCTCGGTGATGGACAGGTCGCGCACCCGGCCCAGGTCCAGCGCCAGCATCGCCAGCGCCACGGCCATCGTGGTGAACGACTTCGTCGCCGCCACGGACACCTCGGGGCCCGCGTGCAGGAAGATGCCGTGGCCGCACTCGCGGGCGATCGTGCTGCCGACCGCGTTGACCACGCCGATGACGTGCCCGCCCTTGCGCTTGAGCTCCTGCACGGCCGCGAGCGTGTCCAGGGTTTCACCCGACTGGCTGATCGCGACGTACAGCGTGTCGGGGTCGACCACCGGGTTGCGGTAGCGGAACTCGGACGCGGGCTCGGCGTCGGCCGGGATCCGGGCCAGCTCCTCGATCAGCTGCGCGCCGAGCTGGCCCGCGTAGTACGCGGAGCCGCAGCCGAGCAGCTTGACCCGGCGGATGCGCTGGTAGTCCTGCGGGGTGAGGCCGACGCCGTCCAGCCTGGCCGAGGAGAACCGGTGGTCCAGCCGCCCGCGCAGGCAGCGGTCCACCGCGTCGGGCTGCTCGCGCATCTCCTTGTACATGAAGTCGGGGTGCTCGCCCAGCTCGTACTCGGCGCTCGCGACGTCGATCGCGGTGGGGGAGCGGGTGGTGCTGGTGGCGCGGGCGTCCATGGTGGACGTGCGGTAGCCGTCGGCGGTGACCGTGGCGATCTCGTCGTCGTCCAGGTAGATGACCTGCTGGGTGAAGCGGACCAGGGCGGTGACGTCGGAGGCGACCAGCATCTCCTGCTCGCCGACGCCCAGCACGACCGGGCTGCCCCGGCGTGCGGCGACCAGCTCGCCCGGCCGGTCGGCGTCCATCACGATCACCCCGTAGGTGCCTTCGACCTGCGCCAACGCCTCGCGCACGGCGTCTTCGAGGGTGTCGGCCGTGCTGCGGGCGACGAGGTGGGCGAGGACCTCGCTGTCGGTGTCGGAGGCCAGCGCGACGCCGTCGGCGGCGAGCTGGGCGCGCAGCCGGTCGGAGTTCTCGAACACGCCGTTGTGGACGATGGCGACGCGTGCGGCGGCGTCCACGTGCGGGTGGGCGTTGCGGTCGCTCGGCTCGCCGTGGGTGGCCCACCGGGTGTGCGCGATGCCGGTGCGGCCCGCCGTGCCCTCGGCAACGGCTTTGCGCAGGTCGCCGACTCGTCCGGCGGTCTTGACGACCCGCAGCCCGCCGTCGTCCGCGACCGCGACGCCGGCCGAGTCGTAGCCGCGGTACTCCAGCCGGTGCAAGCCCTCCAGCAGCACGGGGACGGCGTCCCTCGGACCCACGTAACCGACGATTCCGCACATGTCCGGTGATCTCCCTCTTGGCGTCGACCTAGCCGTAGACGATCCGGCGCAGCTGGCGTTCGGACAGCGGCGGCGCGGCCACCGGCCGCACGTCCAGCTCCTCCCGCAGCAGCGCCCAGATCCGGGCGTTGCCCAGCCCGTCGCGCCGCAGCTCGGCGTGCCGGCGCAGCACGTACTCCTCCGCCGTCTCGACGAAGTAGCCCATGACGTCCGACACCACGCGCCGCGCGAGCGCGGGAGGCAACCCGGTCGTCCTGACCACGTGCCGGAGAAGCTCCTCCGACACGCCCATGTGGGGTCTTTCCCACCGCTCGTCAGACCGGCGCTCGTCCTCCACGGGTCCCAGCATGACCACAGCCAACCACCGATCAAAATGCTGTGCCCGTTTTCGGGCACGGCCCCCTCGTGACCGTGGAGGTGACCGTGCGTAACCGGACTGTGCCCGCCCTCGTGCCCGGTGTCGCGGCCCGATCCGGGTGCTGCCGGACCCGAGCGGGCTGGTGACCGGGATCGGTCCGGTGCCCTCAGGTGGTGCGGGTGTCCGGTCCGACGCGACGGTCGGGGAAGCGGTGGCGGAATCCGTGCATGGGGAGGGCGGCCGTGGTTGACGGTGGTTCCCGATCCGCCGATGTCGCGATGGCGATACAGCGTTTCAGCACATGAATCTGCGGCCGCAGGACCTGATCGACGACAGGGCATCGGGCGTCGGTCGAGAGGTCTCGGACGACGGTGGGGTGTCGACGGGGCTGGGCGTGCCGACCTTTGCCGAGATGGTGCCGGAGGTGGCAGGGGCCGCTCCAGCGACGACGAGGGAGTCGTGCGACGCCTATTGGAAGAAGATCGTCGCGGTCTGGGGTGGGCGCCGGTTGGACGCGATCACGGTGTCCGATGTCCGGTCGTTGTTCGAGTACGTCAAGGCCGCGGTCGTGGTGCGTCGTTCGGCCAACGGCGGCCGGAGCGCGGTGCAGCACACCTACAACGCGTTGTTGTGCGTCTACCGGTATGCGGTAAGCGAGGAGGTGATCACCGATCGGCAGAACGTGATGTCGCGGGTGGCGAAGCCCTCACGGTCGCATTCGCGCCGTCACGGTCTGGACGCCGTGCTGGTCGGACGGATCGTGGAGGTGGCCTCGTCGACGGGCAACGACCCCGCGTTGGACGCGCTGCTGTTGCGGTTGCACCTGGAGACCGCGTGCCGGCGTGGTGGTGCGCCGGCGTTGCGGGTGCGGGATCTGGACTCGGAGCAGTGCTTGATCCTGCTGCGGGAGAAAGGGGGTGGTTCACGGTGGCAGCCAGTGTCGCCGACGTTGATGGCGCATCTGCAATACCACGCCCGCGCGCGGGGTGCCTGTGAGCCGGCCACGGCGGTGCAGGCGTTGACCGGCGAGCGGCATCCGCCGGCCGTGCCGGAGGAGTCGTCGGCCGCACGGGCCGAGGCCCCGATCGTCCGCACCGCGCCGGCGGGCCTCGAACAGACCGGTGTCGCCTTCGCTACGGGTGGGGAGCACCGTTCTGCTTTCGGGCCGCTCGCCGGTGCGGCGGTTGCTGCGTCGTCCGTGCAGATCGATACGGACCGCTCCGCCGCGCCGGTCGACGGCGACATGGAGTCGGGCCGTATCGGCTGGGATCCGAAGCGGCTTGGCCGAGCTCTGTGGAAGCTGGTAGAGCGTCCGCAGATCCTCCGGTGAACCGTCGTCGCCGTCGCCCGGTTCGAACCTCAACTCGATGTCCATCTTCTCCCCAGGCGATGCCGGACAAGGGCAGCCGCAACGAGAAACGTCGGATCGACGCCCACTACGGCACAGGGCGGGCGAGCCGATCCGGAGATCCGGACCCGTGGTTCAGCCGGTCTGCTCGCCGGTGAGCTCACCGCGGATCCGGTCGGCTTCGGGCAGCCGCGCCGACTCGGCGTGGGCCAGTGCGACGCGCCAGTGGTGCCGGGCCCGTCCGGGGTCGTCCTCGGCGCGCGCGATGAGGGCGAGGCCTTCGTGCGCCTGGAGTTCGACGTAGTTGTCGCCGTCGTTGGCGGTCAGGTGCAGCGCCTCGTGGAAGCACTCGGCCGCGACCGCCAGGGCACCCAGGTCGAGGTGGATCTGACCGAGGATCACGAGCGCCTGGCTCTGGACGTCCCGGTTGCCGATCTCCCGCGCGAGCACGAGCGCGGCGCGGCCGTGTGCCAGGGCCTCGGCGGGGTTCCGGCCCCGCAGGCAGCCGGCCGTGGTGTAGAGGCTGCGGGCTTCCATCTCGGTCGCGCCGATCCGGTGGCAGAGTTCGCGGGCGCGTGCCAGGACGCGCAGCGCCTCGGTGACCTCGCCGGAGCGCCACCGGGCGTGCCCGAGGTTGACCAGGGCCGTCGCCTCGACGTGGGGGTTGCCGAGTTCGGCGTTCTCCGCCAACGCCTGCTCGTTGTGCGCGATGGCTTCGGCGTGGTTGCCGAGCCGGACGTGCGCCACACCGAGGTTGACGAGCACGGCGGCCTTGTCGCGCTTCGTGCCGACGTCGCGCAGCAGGTCCAGCGAGTGGTTCAGGTGGGTGAGCGCGTCGGAGTAGCGGCCCGCGCGGATGTGCACGATGCCGATGTTGACGTGCACGCGACCGGTGCCGTGCTCGTTGCCCAGTTCCTCCTCGATGGCGAGGCTCGCCCGGAACGCGCGCAGCGCCGCGTCCAACCGCCGGGCGGTGATCAGGGCCAGGCCGACGCTGCGGTGCAGGGCGGCCTCGGCCTCGCGGGACGTCGCGGCCTGGAGGCCCATCTCGTACCCGGCGAGCGCTTCGTCGAGGTAGCCCTGCCGCTGCAACAGGGGGCCGAACGCGGTGGCGAGCCGCGCGGCCTCGTCGCGCAGTCCCTCCGCGCTCGCCAGCTCCATCACCGCGACGACGTTGCGGTGCTCCGCCGCGATCACGGCCCGCACCTGCTCCGCCGTGCGGAGGTCCGGCAGCGAGGAGGCCGGGTGCGTCGCCGCGTCGGCGGTCCGCCCGGGGTCGACCACCTGCCCCGCGAAGTGACCCAGCTCCAGGTAGTGCGCGACGGTCCGGCTGATCGCCGACGAGCGCTCGTCCGGGTCGGACATCGTGCGCGCGTACTGCCGCAGCAGGTCGTGGAAGTGGTAGCGGCCGGGCGCGTGCTGGCCGAGCAGGTTGGCGTCGATCAGGTCCTCCAGCAACCGGCGGGCCTCGGGCACCGTCGAGCCGATGGCCGCCGCCGCGCCGTGCTCGTCGAAGTCGCTGCCCGGCAGCAGGCCGAGCAACCGGAACGACCGGCGCGTCGCCTTCGGCAGGTTCTGGTAGGACACGGCGAACGCGGCGCCGACGCTGCGGTCGCCTGCCGTGAGCTCCGCCAGCCGGTTGTCCTCGTCGCGCAACAGGTCCGCCAGGTGCGCGACGCTCCACAGCGGCCGGTTGCGCAAGCGGGACGCCGCGATCCTGATCGCCAGCGGCAGGAACCCGCACAGCGCGACGACCTCCGCCACGTGCGAGGACGCGTCGCCCACGCGTTCCGGGGTGGCGACCCGGTGGAACAGCCGGACCGCGTCCTCCGGCGGCAGCAGGTCGACCGACAGCGACGAGGCGCCCTCCAGCATCGACAGGCGCCGCCTGCTCGTCACGAGCACCCGCACGCCCGCGCTGCCCGGCAGCAGGGGACGGACCTGCGGCGTGTCGACGGCGTTGTCGAGCACCACGAGCATCCGCCTGTCAGCCAAGGTCGACCGCCACAGGTCGGCGCGGCGTTCGAGGCCGTCCGGGATCTGCTCGGGCGGCACGCCCGCACCCCGCAGGAGCAGGTCGAGCGCCCCGGCCGGGGTCAACGGCCGCCTGCCGGGCGTGTAACCGTGCAGGTCGACGAACATCTGCCCCTGGGGAAAGCGGTCCGCCATCAGGTGGCCGACCCGGACCGCCAGCGTCGTCTTCCCGACGCCGGGCATGCCGTCGAGCGCGGTGATGACCACGGCGGTGTCGGCGCTCTCCTCGACCAGGCTGATCAACCGGCCGACCTCGTCGTCACGGCCGGTGAAGTCGGCGATGTCGCGCGGCAGGAACCGGGGTTCCCCGATCGGCGGCGCCGTGCTCTGCGGCTTCGCGACCCGCTGCTTCGCGGCGACTGGGGCGGGTCGCCGGGGGACGAGAGTGGGGTCGTTGCGCAGGATCCGCTCGTGCAGCAGGCGCAGCTCGGGGCCCGCGTCGACGCCCAGCTCGTCGGCGAACCGGACGCGTGCCTGCTCGTAGGTCCGCAGCGCCTCGATCTGCCTGCCCTCGTGGTAGAGCACGGTCATCAGCTGGCCCAGCAGCGTCTCGCGCTCCGGGTGCTCGCCGGTGAGCGC
The DNA here is from genome assembly GCF_040295345.1 of Actinosynnema sp. NPDC002837. Lineage (NCBI taxonomy): Bacteria > Bacillati > Actinomycetota > Actinomycetes > Pseudonocardiales > Pseudonocardiaceae > Actinosynnema > Actinosynnema sp. NPDC002837. The sequence goes on along the minus strand of NZ_JBEOVG010000114.1, from coordinate 17,862 downwards.
CGTCAGCTCGGCGATCAGGCCGGTGGTGTCACCGCTGTCGAGCCGCAGCTGGACCAGCAGCTCGCTCGCGGCGAGGCGCTCCTCGGTCAGCTTCGCCGCCGCGTGGTCGAACGCGGGGCCGTGCATCCCGTCGAGCGCGGAGCCCCGCCACAGGGCCAGCCCGGCCCGCAACGACTCCACGGCGTCGGCCGGCGCGTCCTCGCGGGCGAAGCGGCGCGCCCGGTCCACCGAGCGGGAGAACCGCATGAAGTCGACCTGCTCCTCGGCGATGTCGAGGCGGTAGCTCTGACCGTCGGTCACCACGGCGGCGCGCGCGTCACCCAGCTCCCGGCGCAGCCTGGCCACGGTGTTGTAGACCTGGTTGCGAGCGGTGGCGGGCGGCCCGTCGCCCCACAGCGCGTCGATCACCTGGGTCAGGGCCATCGAGCTGTTCGCGTTGATCAGCAGCAACGCCAGCAGGCGTTCCTGGCGGTGACCACCCAGCCGCTGCCGCTCCCCGTCCACGAGAACCTCGAGCGGACCGAGGACACCGACGCTGAGGTCACCCACGTCGCCAGTATCCCGATTGACGCCCGGTCAGTCGCGTGGTTCGGCGAACCGGTCGCAGCCGGGTGGTCGTGACCACCCGGCTGTGCCCCCTGAGCTGCTCAGTCCCAGCAAACCCCGATGCAGCCGTTGACCGTGAGGTCCGGCCCGCCAGCCCGCTCGTGCGCCACACCCACACCGCTGGTGAAACCACCGAGCGCGACGGCCAGTGCCGCCGCGGCCACGATCTTCCTGAACATGGAGCTCCTCCCCTTGGCCTCGCCGTGCGGACAGTCTGCCCGCGGCCGCTATCCGTTCGCTATCCGCTCCGGCGGGCGAGCTCCCCGATCGTGACGAGGCCGTCGTCGAGCGCCCTGGTCATCAGGTCGCTCTTGGTGGGCGCGAGGCGGCCGGCGTTCGCGTACTTGACCCGGACGCGCTGGATGTAGGTGTCCACGGTCTTCACGCTGAGGTGCAGCTCGGCGGCGACGAGCTGCTTGGACGGCGCGGCGAACCAGGCGCGCAGCACCTCCAGCTCCCGGGTCGAGAGGTCCGGTCGCGCAGCGGTGTCCGCCGGCTGCGCGCGGCGCGTCGCCGGACCCGGAGCGGCCCGACCCGTGGCCGCCGCGCGGATCGCGGGCACCAGGCAGTCGGCGCCCTCGTGCTTGGGCACGCACGCTTGCGCACCGAGCGCCAGGCACCGCTCCGCGGCACGCAGGTCCGAGTGCTGGGCGTACACGACCACCCGCCTGCCGACCTCGACGAGCTGCCGCAGCACGGTGGCGCCCCGCACGCCGGGGCGCTCGACGTCGAGGATCACGACGTCGGCCGCCGCGCCGGGACCGGTCCACACCCTGGCGAGGCTGCCGCCCGCGTCGACCAGCTCGATCGGTGGGTCGGCCTGCGCGCACCACTGCCCGACGCCCGCGACGACCGCCGCATGGTCATCGACGATCACCGCCGTCGTCACCGCTCCTCCTCACCGTCGCACGCACTCACGGCGAGCTTGTCCGGTCCACCTCTCCGATGGATATCCGACGGCTGCGGACCGCCGCGACCCACGTGACCGCGCGGCACCACGGAGTCGCCGGGCCGTCGTCGCGCGGCTACATTCCCGGAGGGTCAACAGCTCTCGACGTGAGGACTGCTGATGTCGACCACCGCCGCCGTCCGTCCACCGGGGACGTACCCCGGCGCGCTGCCCGTCCTGGGACACGCGCTGCGGATGAAGCGGAGTCCCGGCTCGTTCCTGCTCGAACTCCAGCAGGGCGAGCCGATCACCCGGATCCTGCTCGGCCGCGCGCCGATGCACGTCGTCAACGACCCCGACCTGGTGCGCGACGTCATGCGCCGACCCGACGCGTTCGCCCGGGGCGGCCCGATCGCGGAGCGGTTCCGGCTGATGTCCGGGAACGGGTGGGGCATCTCTCTACGGGCCGTTCCACCGACGGCAGCGCAGGGTGGTCCTGCCCGCGTTCCACCACGGGCGGATCGCCGGCTACGCGGCGGTGATGAGCGCGCACGCCGAGGCGAAAGCCGCCTCCTGGCACGACGGCCGACGGGTCGCGGTGTGAGGGAACGCATGCCGCTGCCCACCGGATGAAGCAGGAGCCGATCCTGCGCCCGTGAATGGGAGATACTGCAGGTAGTCCACGGGGAACTCGTGTCCTCCTCGCGAGCTCGCGCAAGCGCAGAGATGCTCGGTACGGAGCGTGATCGCCATCGCCAGGAAGGACGTCCGGCTGTACCGGTTGCTGTCGGCGGCCGGCCCGCGACACCCGGACTGATCCTCGATGGCCGCGCGTCAACCGGTTCGGGATGGGGTGGGCTGCCGTGCCCGGAGTCGAGGGACTCGACGAGCGGAGTCGGAGTCGATGAGCAGACGAACACCAGGTTCATGACCGTGTTCGGTGCCGATGCGGGTGGGCGAGCGACGTTGCCGACGCCGACCACTCCGTGCGTTGGAAGCCGATAATGCGCCATAGAAACCGCTGCTGTGAAGTAGTGTTCAGATCGTTCGGTTCGTGCGGGTTACCAGAGCGCAAAGAAGGGCGTGACAGTACGTATGATTCCGCGGAAGGATGCCGGCTACTACCCTCTGCACCCCGAAGAACCACCCGCGCCACTCGGCATCGAGAACCAGGAACCTTCACTCTTCACGACACGTTACATGCCACTGCGAAAGATCGTCGTGATGATCGACGGAAAGATGATCCGGGAGCGCCGGCGAGAGGAATCGGAAGCCGTCCACCTGCTTCGCTGGCAGTTAGGTAACGAGAATGTCCGCTTCTACAGCTATCCGGGCTGCATGGACTACCTGCCGTATCGCGATGGCAAGTCGTTGATCCCGTACGCCGAGGTGCTCGGCACACGCAATGACGATATCCGAGCGTCACTCACGGCGGGAATGCTCGGCGTGGACTTCTACGTCACGGAGCGCAGGAGGTTGCTACGGGAACGGCGGTGGCTGAACGCGGTCAACAGTCACTATCCTCCGCCGGAGGCGCCGAGTTACGCGCCGGAGGAGGCAGCGGCGCTCATCGGGCTCTATCTGCGGGCACAGGGCGACTTCGCCCTGCCGGGCGAGGCGAAGCCGATGACCTCTCCGCAGGCGCGGTCCCGCTTCTATGCGGTCGGAGCGCTGTCCGTCATGCCCGCCCTGACGAACTGGAGAAGAGTCCGCGCCGGGGACGGCGAGGAAGACCCGCTCATAACCCGGGCCAGTTCACTGGCGCGCACGGTGCAGGAACGACTGGAGGGGGCGTTGGCGCAGCGCGACCTGGCGCAGATGGCACTGCGCCGGTCCGACGACCTGACGGCCAACTTCGAGATTTTCGGCAGGCTGGACTCCTGCCTCCAGCTTCTCATGGGCGCACTGGACGCCAGTGCACGGCTAGCGCACCTTATCCTGGGACACAAGATCGGGATGGATGTCGTCGGTCCCGCTCACAACGTGGCCTGGCACAGAGGGAAGTGGCTCAAAGCACTGGAGCGACACTATCCCGGACTGTTCGGGTTGATCGCCCCGAACACATCCGGCTGGCACACCATGACCATTCTTCGTCTCCTGCGCAATACCATCCATGCCGAATCACTCTCGACCCGCACCAGCGGCTACGCCACCCACTGGGGAGAGCACAGTCCGATGCTCAAACTGTCCGCCGAACCCGAGTCTGAATTGCGCGAGACGCTCGATTCGATAGCCGACGGCGACTGGCCGCCAGGCCATTCCCGACCCGGAGATCTGGTCCACCCAGGCGAGTTGCTGGAAGGTCTCTTCCTGCGCGTCGTGCGCCTGCTCGACATCCTCGCCACGACAATCCCCATCCACGAACACGAGGGGATCGCACGACTGCTCGACCGCGAAGAAGCTCTCCCCTACCGATACACCGAGATGTGCTCACTTCACCTCGGTGTCACTCCCGCCGGTGGCTCCTGAGTGCCCGTTTCCGAGCGACTGGAGTCAGGCGAGTCGGCGGCTGGTGATGCGGATCATCGCCCAGCGGGCCATGGCCTCGCGATGGTGGAGTAGGTGCTCGTAGTCGCGGACGCAGCGGCGGTGCCCGGTGATCCAGGCCAACGTCCGCTCCACCACCCACCTCCTGGGCAGCACGGTGAAGTACGGCAGATCGGGGCGTTGGACGATCTCCACCACCATGCGGAGGGCTTGCGTGCCCAGTCGAGCAGGGTGCCGGTGTAGCCGCCGTCGGCCCACACCAACGCGACCCGACCGCCGGCGGTGGCGCGCATCCGGCGCAACAGACTGCGCGCGGCGACCCGGTCCTGCGTCGACGCCGGCGTCACCAGCACCGCCAACACCAATCCCATCGTGTCCACGACGATGTGACGCTTGCGGCCCGGAACCTTCTCGCCCGCGTCGAAGCCGCGCGTGGCCCGGCCGACGGTCTCGGCAGCGCGCACCGACCGCGAGTCCATCACCGCCGCCGACGGCGCCGCCACCCGGCCCTCCACCAGGCGGACCCGGTCACGCAACGCGTCGAGCAGCCGCTGCGACGCACCGACCCTCTCCCACGCGGCGAAGCGCTTGTAGACCGTTTGCCAGGGCGGAAAGTCCGCGGGTAGGGCGCGCCACTTGATGCCGTTGTCGACCACGTAGAGGATCGCGTCCACGATCAGCCGACGGCAGTGCTTCTCCCACCGCCCACCACGACCGGCCAGGTACATCGGATCGGGCAGAAGCGGGTCCAGCTCGGCCCACTGGGCGTCGGTGACGTCGGTCGGATACCGACCCACCCGCCGGACAGGCTGATGGGATGCGGCCAGGCGGCAGCGGAGGGCACCCGCGGTCGAACCGCCCGCGGGCATCGGGCACGATAACAACGGAACTCCTGGCAGAACGGCGCTTCGACAACGTCCGATCTACCAGGAGTTCTCTCGTCTCCGCACCAAATGCCTTCTCCGCTCAAGCTCGGATCAGCTACTCAGATGTCCGTCACTACGGGGTCAGGCCCACGTCTTCGCAGGGTGTCCGCTACCGCGGGGTTGTGGTGAAGTCGGCCATCATCGCCATGTCCTCGTGCTCCAGGTTGTGGCAGTGGAGCATGAAGGTTCCCGTGTAGTCGGTGAACCGCACCGCGATCTCGACCGCTTCCGACGGGCGTAGGTCCACGGTGTCCTTCCAGCCGTGGTCGTAGCGGCTGGGCGCGCCGTTGTTGCGACTGATCACTTGAAAGGGGTCCAGGTGCACGTGGACCGGGTGGTGGAAGTCGCTGATCAATCGCCATCTCTCGGTCGCGCCGAGGCGGGGGCGGGCCAGCGGACGTCCCGGCTGGTACGGGTGTCCGTTGATCGTCCAGTCGCCGGACCGGAGTTGGAAGTGGAAGGTTCTGGTCACCGCTGCGGCAGCCGCGTCCAAGGGAATGATGTGGCTGAGCCGCTCGGGCACCGCGGTGTCGTCGTGCACGGTCGCGCCGCTGACGTCGAAGCGCATCACGTGTGCGGTCGGTCCAGAGCCGAGGTGGTTGACCAGACGTACCTGTGTGCCGGGGCGGTAACGGGAGAAGTCCACCACGATGTCGAAGCGTTCGGCCGGTGCGATCTCCAGTGTGTCGTGGGTGATGGGTCGTTCCAGCAGCCCACCGTCGCTGCCGATCTGGATGAGGGCGTCGCCGCCTGGCGGCTGCGGGTCGAGTTCGATGCGGTAGCGACGGGTGTTCGAGGCGTTGAGCAGGCGAAGCCGGTAGCGGGCACGGTCGACGTTGAGCAGCGGCCAGGGGGCGCCGTTGACCAGGATCGTGTCGCCCAGGACGCCGTTCATGTAGGCGTCGGTTACGCCCGGAACACCCAGCCGTGGGTCGGTCAGCGGATACCGGAAGGAGCCGTCGGCGGCGAAGGACCGATCGGTGATCATGAGGGGGATGTCGCGTTCGCCGCGGGGCAGGGGGAGCGCGTCTTCTTCGGCGTCGTGGACGAGATGGAAGCCGGCGAGCCCTTGCCAGACCGCCAGACCGGTGTAGCCGTGGCGGTGGTCGTGGTACCAGAGCGTCGCCGCGCGCTGCCGCATCGGGTAGACGTAGTCCCGCTGCCCGTCGGCGGTGGCCCCGTGGCCGTGGCCGTGCGGTGAGAACCGGGGAGAGGCGGCCGCGCCGGCTACAGGCATGATCAGGTCCGCGGGGTATCCGTCGCTGTCGGCGGGGGTGTGCCCGCCGTGCAGGTGGACGACGACCGGCTGGGGGAGTTCGTTGCGGTGGCGGACTACGGTGCGTCGTCCGGAGCGGGACCGGATCGTGGGGCCGGGGAAGCTGCCGTGGTAGGTCCAGGCGGGGGTGGGGAGTCCGGGAAGGATGTCCAGCATCGCCGGGCGTTGGGTGATTTCGTAGTAGTCGGTGGTCTCGTCGGTGCGGGTGGGCGTGAGCATGGCCGGGATGGGCAACAGGGTCTGGAACGGGCGGGGCGCCGGGACCTGGCTGGACAGCAACCTCCCAGGTTCGCCCTGGCCGAGTAGCCCGCGATCGGTCAGCCACCAAGCCGAGCCGGCCACCGCGGCGGCGGCGCCGGCACCGAGCAGGCGCCGCCGGCTGAACTTGTGGCTCATCGTCGCCCCTGCCGCCAGGCATGGAGCAGCGACAGCGCCACACCGACGGTCAGCAGGACCGCGAGCGGAACGTGGACGCCGAGGATGCGCTGTTGTCCCAGCACGATGAGCGCGCCGGTGATGATCAGCTGAATGAGGCTGACCCGGACCGTCCATGACGGTATTGCGGCCTTGCGCCACAACACCAGCGAGGTGATCGTCTGCAGCAGCATCGCGGCGGCGGCCACCCCACCGATGACCGCGTGAGCGGCTAGCGCGTCGTAATGGCCGGACAGAAAGCCGCCGGCCAGCACCGCTTGGACGACGACGAGAGCAGCCACACAACCCGTCGAGACACGGAACAGCAGCCAAGGCCGCGATGAGCCCTCGTCGACATCGCCAGGTGCTGACAGACTGGTGATAGGCAGATCAGTAGTGGGCACTGTGTTTCCTTGGTAGGGGTAGTTGCCGCGGTGCTACCGGGGCCGGCGGACGCCGCGGCGCCACACCTCGGCGATCGCGGCGGTGGCGGCGATGTCCCGGGTCGGGTCGCCGTCGACGAGGATGAGGTCGGCGCGCAGCCCTGGTGCGACGCGGCCGCGATCGGTCAGTCGGAAATGCCGTGCCGGCACGCTGGTGGCCGCGGCGAGCGCCTCCTCGTTGCCGAGCCCGGCTTCGGTGAGCAGGGCGAGCTCGCGGTGCATGGCGGCGCCGTGCACGGGGGCGAACGGGTTGGCGTCGGTGCCCGCCAGCAGCGGCACGCCGGCTTGGTGCAGGATCCGGGCGGCGTGGACGGCGTTCTCGGCGCAGCCGGGCAGCGCGTGGTCAGCCGCTCCCGCCTGCCCGGTGATCGCCTCGAAGTAGGCCAGGGTGGTAACGACGAACACGCCCTGCGTGGCGACCCGGGCGGCCAGGTCATAGCCGACGGGGTCGTCGGGTCCCGCGTCGGCGAACACATGGGCCAGGCCGTCGACCCCGGCGTCCAGGGCGATGGCCACCTCCCGCGCGGTGATCGCGTGTGCGATGGTGAGCAGCCCGTTGTCGTGGGCTGCCTCGACGAGCGCGGCCACGACCTGCGGCGTCAGCGCGGGAAGCCGTGCGCCGTGCACCGCGCCGTCGTCGACGACGATCTTCAGGTAGTCGATACCCTCGGCCAGTCGTGCTTCGACGAACCGCCTGGCCTGTCCGCGGTCCGCGATGGTGTCGAACCCGCCGACGGCATCGCCGAACGCTTCCAGGGTCGAGGCGTCGAACCCCGCCATCAGTTGGCTGGGGTGACCGCCAGGGGCGGTGGCGAGCATGCCGGCACTGCGCAGATCCGCCACGTCGTCGCCCGCGGCCAGTTCCCGCTGCCTGGACAGGTTGCCGGGCAGGCAGAACATGTCCAACTCGGTGGTGACACCGAAGGTCAACGCCTGGGCCAGGCTGCCGTCAAAGGTGTGCGTGTGCGCGTCGATCAGACCGGGGAGCAGGGTCTTGCCGGAGCCGTCGACTTCGACGTCGGCCGGGAGGCCGTCCGGTTCGGTGATCCGGCCTCCATCGATCATGATGTCGGCGCGCGGGATGGTCCGCTCACCGTCGAACACCCGTGCATCACGGATCAAAGTACGCATCGGTCCTCCTGGGAGTGGAGTGCCGAGGCGGGCTTCCTCGGCGTCACGCGACCCAAGAGGCGGGACGGGGCTCCGGGTGTGACACGGACAGCCGGTCCTGGAGGCGTAGATCACAATCGTGGCAACCGCGTCACACTCGCGTCACCGACGCACCTCTTATCAAGCGAACCGGTAAAGGAGGACGTCCGCCATGACCGAGCAGCCTGTGCACGCGGCCACCGACCACGCGACCCGGGTGTTCGTCGACTATCGGGAACTGCTGTTCTCGGTCGTCTACAACATTCTCGGCAGCGTCGCGGACACCGAGGACGTACTGCAGGAGACTTGGCTGTCCTGGGCGGCCCGGACCCGCCGGCGCCCCGGCGAGCGGGTCGACAACCCGCGTGCCTACCTCGTGCGCATCGCGGTGAACCACGCACTGGCCAAGCGTGCCGAGATCGACCGGCGAAGGGAAACTTACGTCGGACAGTGGCTACCCGAACCGGTCATCACCCCGCTGGCCGACACCGGCGGCGAAGGCGACGCGGCGGTCCGTGCCGAAACCGCCTCGATGGCGCTGCTCGTGGTGCTGGAAACCCTGACCCCGGCAGAGCGCGCAGTCTTCGTGCTGTACGAGGTGTTCGGCTACCCCCACGCCGAGATCGCCGAAATACTCGGCCGCAGCCCCGCCGCGGTACGCCAGCTCGCACACCGCGCGCGCGAACACGTACATGCCCGACGCCCCCGCTATCACGCCGACCCCCGGCTGCGCCGCGAGGTCACCGAGCGGTTCCTGTCCGCCGCGCTCGGCGGTGACCTGGAAACACTCCTCCAAGTCCTCGCGCCGGACGTGACACTGTGGACAGACGGCGGCGGAAAAGGTCCGGCCACCAGCCTGCAGCCGATCCACGGCCGGGACACCGTTGCCGGCACCCTGCTGACTGTCGCGGCCAACGTCGGCGACAGCCTCGCCATCCACCACCAGAGGGCCAACGGCGACCCTTCCGTGGTGCTCTTCGACAAGGGATCACCCTTCGCCGTCCTCGTTCTGGACCTGACACCCGACAGCCACCAGGTATGCGGGGTCTACTCGGTCACCAACCCCGACAAACTCGCGCGGATCCAGAACCAGTGAGCACCCCGCCTGTGGGGTGCCAAAAGGTGGCAACATGGCCTGACCTGCGGTTAGGCGGCTGTGGGTTGTACTCGTTGACCAGGCCGCCGAGGACTGGTCGGCGGCGTATTGAGGTGCGGCTCGGCTCTGTGACCGATAAGTCTGGTCGCGGTGGTGCGAGCTGTAACGCCTGGTGTGGTTGGTTGTGGTGGGTTGCATACCGGTCGAGCACTGATCTCAGGTGGGTTCGTTGATGATGAGCAGTCGGTCGGTGGCTTCGCGTCTGACGGTGCCGACCAATCGTTCGGTGTGGGCGTTGGCTCGTGGACGCCGTGGTGGGGTTTTCACGACTTCGATACCGGTGTCGGCGAGGACGGTGTCGAACGAGGTGGTGAACGGGCTGGCCCGGTCTCGCACCAGGAACCGGAAGTGGTGTGCCCGGTCGCCGAGGTCCATGAGTAGGTCGCGGGCTTGCTGCGTGGTTTAGAGGCCGTCCGGATTCGTGGTGGTGCCGAGGATGTGCACGTAGCGGGTGGAGGTCTCCATCACGAAGAACACGTAGATCCGCTTGAGTGTGACGGCGCAGTCGACGTGGAAGAAGTCGCAGGCCGGCATGCCCCCGGCCTGGGTGCGGAGGAACTGTTGCCAGGAGGGGTCGGTGTCGCGGTGGGGCGCGGGTGGTACCCGGCGGCGCTTGAGCATGCGGGGCACGGTTGAGGCGGCTACGCGGTGTGAGGTTCCCCCGATAACCCGAGGCGGTTGTTACCTGGATCGGGTCGGTGATGCCGGGATGGTAGTCGGTTCGGCCTGGGCGGTGTGCCAGGCGGCTTCGTACTCGTCGGGGCTGAGCCAGCCGAGGTCCTTCTGGATGCGTTCGGTGTTGTAGAACCCGTCGATATAGCGGAACAGGTCGTTCTCGGCCTCGTCACGGGTGCGCCAAGCGCGGCGGTAGACCAGCTCGATCTTGAGCGTGGAGAAGAAGTTCTCCATCAGGGCGTTGTCGTAGGAGTCGCCGACCGACCCCATCGAGGGCAGGATCCCGTTGTCCGCCAACCGTTCCGCGAAGCGGAAGGCCGTGTAGGTCGACCCGCGGTCGCTGTGGTGGATCAACTGCCCGTCGCGGACGTCGCGGGACCAGATCGCGTACTCCAGGGCGCCGAGCACGAGGTCGGTGTCGCAGCGGTCGCTGGTCTTCCAGCCCACGATTCGGTTGGAGAACGCGTCGCGCACCGCCGCGAGCCAGAAGGCGCCCTCGCCGGTGCGGATCCGGGTCGCGTCGGCCACCCACAACCGGTCCGGCGCCGGCGCGGTGAAGTCCCGGTTCACCCGATCAGGCGCCGGCGCGGCCCGCGGATCCCGCCTGGTCGACGGCGTCCGCCACTGTTTGCGCAGGAAGGCACCCTGCAAGCCGACCTGGCGCATCAGCCGCTCGACCCGCTTGCGCGACACGCGGATACCCCGACGCCGCAGGACCTGGTGCACCCGCGGGCTGCCGTAGGTGCCGCCCGAGGCGGTGTGGATGTCGACGATCTCCGCGGTGATCGCCCGGTCCTCGCGTTCGCGATCCGACGGGTCGGCCTGGCGGGCCACCCAGCCGTGGTAGGTGGAGGAAGCGACACCCAGGACCCGGAGGACGAACTCGACCCCGAAGCGGCCGCGAAGCTGCTCGACGAGCTTCACGACCGTCGCCGGGTCGGGTCGAGTTCCGCCGCGAAAAACGCGGACGCTGTCTTCAGGATCTCGTTGGCCCGCTTGAGTTCCGCGTTCTCCTTGCGCAGCCGGCGCAACTCCTCGGACTCGGTCGCGGTGGGCCGGTCCTCCCGTTCGCCGCGGTCGGCCTCGTCCTGCCGGATCCAGTTCCGCAACGCCTCATGATGCACGCCCAGCTGCTCGGCCAGGCGCCGGATCACCGGCTTCGGGTCCGACTCCCGGTACAACCGGACCGCACGGGCCCTCAACTCGTCGGGGTACTTCTTCGGTGGTGCCACGGACGACTCCCTTCGGGTCCTATCGGACCATGTCTGGAAAGCCATCGAGCTACCGGGGGAACCTCAGTGGCTGAGCTTGAGTAGCTCGCCCTGGATCCGGCGGTAGCCCGCCCGGCGTTCTCCCGGGCCATTGCTCGATCAACGCCACCACTGTGTCATCGATCGGTGGACGCCCAGTGTGGTTCGGGTAGGTCCAGTTCTTCGCGGCCGAGCCCTGGGGCCGGCGTTGGAGGGTTCCCGGTGTCACCAACCGGTGCTCGTGCAGCAGTCGGGGGGCTGGCGCACCATTGCGGCGAGCACCGCGCGATCGGCCACTCCCACCCCGGACGAAGGTCGGCCCGGCCCGGCCCGGCGCGGCGACTTCGTGCCGCAACGCCAGTAACTCCACCTCCGTGGCGGCGGAGGACCGGCCGAGCAGAATCAGTCAGCGGACGAGCCGGGCGAAGATCATGTACAGCGGTCGTGACGCCACGCCTCACGGTCATGCCCCTGCAGCCCGTCATGCACGATCACCGCAGTTCAAGCCCGAGTGCAGAGTTCTGGCACCCCGGACGCTCCGCAGTGCCGTGGTCACCGTGCGTCGTGCGCTCCTGCCCTTCACCTGAGGTCGGTGCTCAGGTGCAGTGTGGAAGACCGGGATACCCGCACCGCGAATCGTGCGCCCACCGTGCCCGGAGAGGAACCCGGCGGTGCCCGGCCGCGCAGTCGACCGCGGCCGTGACCGCCACGGCACCGGGCTCGATTCCCAGGGTCGGATCGACCAATTCGGATGCTGTTCCACCTGCCCTGATACACGATCGTGGACGGGGATTCGGCATGCGATCACAGGGACTACGGTGATCCTGCTCTGATCGGGTGTTCCCGGTTCCGCGCGCCCCGGACGCGAGTGATCCTTGCTCGGACCGCGGCTCCGCGGGATTCGGAAGGATGGGATTCAGTGTCGAGAACCGTTCAGCGGGTGGCAGTGGTGGTGATCGCGGTCCTGGCGTTGGCCGGGATGGGCGTGGCGGGCGCGCAGGCATCGGTGGCGTTGGTCGAACGGGAGGTGACGACCCTGCCCGTGCCGCCCCTCCAGCCCGCCGAGGGGAAGATCCAGACTTCGTCGATCAACTGCGTCTGGACGTACACCCCCGGCCGGAACTCGTCGGTCTGGGTCAACTGCTACCAGATCGGAGGTGGCGCGTCCGGCTACTCGGTCTCGGTGTCGTGCAGTGACGGCAGCGTCCATGACAGCACGGTGGTCCGGTTCGGCGGTTTCGGTTCCGCGACCGCCTTCTGCCCCGGGGCGACGAGGATGCTCAGCTTCACCGTCTGGGCCCACTACTGAGCACCGCGCGACAGCGGTCCGCGCGCTCCGGTGGTCGTGCGGACCGCTGTCCGCGTCGGGGCGGCTCGGTCGAGGGTGTCCGCTACGTGGCAGGCGCCGCCGAGGCCGCGGAACGGGTCGGCCAGGACCTCGTCGTAGCGGTCGAGGGCCCTGTGCTTGCCGAAAGTATCAAGAACGACGTCCTGGACGCCGCCGCGGGGGCCGCCCTGCGCGGCGAGTCCGCCCCGGTGGTGGGACGAGGACGCCTCGCCGGTGTTGGGCATGCTCGACGAGCGGCGCGGCGATCTGACCCGACAACGCACCCGCACGGTCAACCAACTTCACGCGTTGCTGCGCGAACTGCTGCCCGGCGGGGCGTCCACGGACCTGACCGCCGACCGCGCCGCGGCAGTCCTGGCGAAGATCCGACCGGTGTCACCGGTGGAGCGGGCACTTCCCGAAGCGCTCCCGGGGAACCCGCGGGCGGAGTTGTTCCGCCGATCGGGGCCGGTGGCGGGCGGTGCGCGACTACTCTGCGCGGCATGGTCAACCCGCAACCCGGCTGGTACCCGGAGCGTCCCGGCTCGCCGGTGGTCCGCTACTGGGACGGCAACCAGTGGACCCCGCAGACGCGGCAGGCCGACGACTCCAGCCCGTGGGAGGTGGCGCTGGACGGCGCGCACGACCCCGACCGCATCCGCGGGCAGCAGCGCCAGGCCGGCGTGGGCCAGGTCGGGCAGGGCGGCGGCACGCTCTTCACCGAGCCCGTGCTGGTGGTCAACCAGCGGGTGAAGCTGATCGAACTGGCCAACGAGTACGCCGTCTACGACCAGCACGGCCGGCAGCTGGGCGCGGTGGTGCAGGTCGGGCAGAGCGCGTTGAAGAAGGCCGTGCGGTTCCTGGGCAGCTACGACCAGTTCTTCACGCACAAGTTCGAGGTCCGCGACGCGCACGGGCACACCGTGCTGCGGCTGACCAGGCCGGCGAAGGTCGTGAAGTCGCGGATGATCGTCGAGCGCGGCGACGGGGCGCCCCTCGGCGAGATCCGCCAGGAGAACGCGATCGGCAAGATCCGGTTCGCGTTCGAGGTCGGCGGTCAGCGCATCGGCGGCGTGCAGGCGGAGAACTGGCGCGCGTGGAACTTCTCCGTCTCCGACCACACCGGCGCCGAGGTCGCGCGCATCACCAAGACGTGGGAGGGCCTGGCGAAGACCATGTTCACCACGGCCGACAACTACGTCGTCCAGATCCACCGGCCGTTGCCCGACCCGTTGCTGAGCCTGGTCGTGGCGTCGGCGCTGACCGTGGACACGGCGTTGAAGCAGGACAGCCGCGGCTTCGGCTGAGCCCCCGGCGGCACGCCGACGGTGACGAGGTCGACGTGCTCAAGTCCCGGCTGTGAGGCCGGACGGCCCCGGCCCTCCGCTCCCCGCCTTCCCGGTCCTGATCGACGCCGGCTCCAGGTCGGCGAGCTGGCGGCGGACGCGCTCGGCGTCGGTGTCGCGGCCCTGCTGCCGGTAGAGGTCCAGCGCTTCCCTCCAGGCCGCGCGAGCCTCGGCGTGGTCGCCGAGTGCGAGGTGGGGGTGGGCGAGGTTGTCCAGGGTGTCGGCGGCCTCGGCGGTGTTGCCGACGGCGTGGTAGAGGTCGAGCGCCTGCCGGTAGTGCTCGACGGCCCGGCGGTGGTGGCCGGTGTGGTGCTCGATCCAGCCGAAGCTGTCCAAGGTGTCCGCCTCGCCGTCGAGGTCGTCGTGGCGGCGGTACAGGTCGAGGGCGGCCTGGCAGTGCTCGCGGGCGACCTCGTACTCGCCCAGGCGGGCGGCGTGCCAGCCCACCATGTTGAGCGCGGTGGCCTCCCACACCGGGGAGCCGAGGGCGCGGAAGAGGTCCAGGGCGTGCCGGGCGTGGTCGAGGGCCTTGCGGTCGTTGCCGCGCTGCTCCCAGGCCCACGTGAGGGCGTGGTGGGTATGGGCTTGCTGCGCGAGGTCGTGGTGTTGCCGGGCCAGGGCGAGGGCTTGGTGGAGGTGGTCGATGGCCCGCTCGTGCCGCTCCAGTTCCGCGTTGGCGTGGCCCAGGAGCCGGTGGGCGAGGATGTGCGTGCCGGGGTCGGGCAGGTGGGTGGCGGCCTCGGCCGCGGCCTGCCACACCGCCAGGTCGTCGTGGATGTGCCCGCGCAGGCGATGGAACGTGCCCAGGGTCCAGGCGATCTGCCACACCACCCGGTGGTCGCGCCGGGCGACGGCGTCCTGCTGGACGGCCAGGAGGTGCAGGTGGTGGGCGTCCATCCAGGCCAGGGCGGTTGCGCGGTCGGGTAACGGGTGGGACTGGACGCCGGGCGCGGGCGGGTCGAGCCGGATCGGTGGGCGGTAGGGGTTCAGCAGGTGGTCGGCGGCGTGGGCGGTGTGCAGGTAGAAGTCCGCCACCCGCTCCAGCGCGGCTTCCCGCGCCGGCTCCGGCAGGTGCTCGTCCGCGGTCGTGGCGTAGGCGCGGACCAGGTCGTGCATCGCGTAGCGGCCGTGCGGGTGCCGGTCCAGCAGCGAGTGGTCCTCCAGCACGCGCAGGGCCTTGCGCGCCTCGGTCGGGGTCAGGCCGGTGAGGGAGGCGGCGGCGGGCAGGTCGGTGTCCGGTCCGGGCGCGATCCCGAGCTGCACGAACACCATCCGCTGCCGTTCGGTGAGGTGGCGCAGCGACCACGACAGCACCGCGGGCAGGCTGGCGGTGAGGTCGGTGTCGTGGTCGAGCATCTCCAGACCCGCCTCGCGCAGTTCCGCGGCCAACTCGGCCAGCGGGAGCCGGGGACGGGTGGCGGCGTGCCGCGCGGTGATCGCCAGGGCCAGGGGGTGCCGACCGCACAGCCCGACCAGCTCGTCGACGGCGTCGGGTTCGGCGTCGGTGCGGTGCCCGCCCAGCCGTGCGGCCAGCAGGGCGCGTGACTCCGCGGGCGTGAGCACGCCCAGGGGCAGGTGGTGCGCGCCGTGCCGGTCGATCAACGACGGCAGGCTGGTGCGGCTGGTGACCAGCACGGTGCAGGTGGGGTTGCCCGGGAGCAGCGGCACGACCTGGTCCGCGGACGCGGCGTTGTCCAGCAGCACGAGCGCCCGCCGCCCGGCCATCAGGTTGCGGTACAGGGCGCCCGGGTCCGACTGGGTGCCGTCCGTGGTGGCGCCCAGGGCGGTGAGGAAGCCGCGCAGCGCGTCGGCCGGGTCGGTCGGCTCCCCGGTGGGGCTGAACCCGTGCAGGTCCACGAACAGCTGCCCGTCGGGGAACCGGTGCAGGTTGCGGTGCGCCCAGGCCAGCGCGAGCCAGGTCTTGCCGACCCCGCCCACCCCGCCGACCGCCGAGATCGCCACCGCGCCGGTAGCCGGGATCGCCCCCGCCCGCGCGCTCGTCCCCGTCCCCGTCACCGGGTCGCCCGACGCGTCGGCCCCGTCGCCCGTCGCCGCGACCAGGGCGCGGTCGAGTTCGGTCAGCTCGGGCACGCGGCCGGTGAACGGCGCAGGCGCCGCGGGCAGTTGGCGTGGCACCACCGGTGACCGGTCCGCCTCGGGCGAGGCCAGGTCTGGGTCCGCGGCCAGGATCCGGTGGTGCAGCCGCCGCAGGTCCGATCCGGGTTCGGCGCCGAGTTCTTCGGCCAGGCGGGCGCGCAGCCGCCGGTACCGGTCCAGGGCCTCGGCCTGGCGACCGGAGCGGAAGAGGGCGAGCATGAGCTGGGCGGCCACGTGCTCGTCCAGCGGGTGCTCGGCGGCGCGGTCGGTCAGCTCGGGCAGCAGCGCGGCGTGCCGCCCGAGCCGCAGCGCCAGGTCCAACCGGTCGGTGTCGGCGGCGAACCGCTCCTGCTCCAGCCCGTGGCGCACCGAGGTGATCCACGGCGTGTCCAACCCGAGCAGCGCCTCGCCCCGCCAGAGCCCGGCGGCGACCTCGGCCAGCTCCAGCGCGCGGACCTGGTCGGTCTCGGCGCGTGCCCGCGCGACCAGCCGGCGGAACCGGTGCACGTCCACCGCTTCCTCGTCGACGACCAGCTCGTACCCGCTGGACCGGTGCACGATGGCGGCGTGCTCGGTGGCGCGCAGGGCCCGGCGCAGGCGCGACAGGTAGCCGTACAGGGTGTTGCGGCCGCCGGGCGGGACCCGGTCACCCCAGGCCCGGTCGAGCAGCTGGTCGGCCGACAGCCACTGGTTGGCCTCGACCAGCAGCACCGCCAGCACGCACCGCTGCCGGGCGTGACCGAGGTCCACCGGTCGCCCGCCGACCCACGCCTGCACCGGGCCCAACACGCGGAACTCCACCGCCACCGCGGGACTCCCTTTCGCCGACCGGCCCCCGTGATCCCGGTCTAGCAGGGGCTTCGCGCGGTTGCAGGTTTCCCGCAGGTTTTCGTTCGTTCGGTCGAGCAAGGTGGCGGACGTGACGGACCGGAACGGCACGAGCCCACGACACGCCGGTCCTCGCCGCACCCCCATCACGGTCACGGAGGACTTCATGCGGTTACGGCAACGAGCGCCGCGGAGCGGTATGCGTTCGCGACTGGTGCGCGGCACGACGGCCGCGGTCCTGGCCACGGCGATGGTCGTGCCGATGGCGGCTCCCGGCGCGCAGGCCGCCCCCGCCGCGGCACCGCAGTCCGGTGAGGTGTCGGCGACCTCGGTGCAGGTGATCGTCGCCGCGGCCCAGGCGGCCTACTCGGCGTACCGGCAGTTCGCGAAGGCGGGCATGTCGGTGGAGGAGGCGACCAGGCAGATCCTCAGCGCGATCGACTCGGCCAAGAACGAGATCATCTCCCACATCGACCTCGTCGCCACCGCGCAGGCCAAGGCGTGCGCGCGGGCCGCGATCATCGACTTCGCGGACATCGAGCGGTTCACGCCGGACACGCTCCAGGCGTTCGCCCGCGACGCCACCGCCTGCGTCACCTACATCGACAGCCTGCTCGACGCCGTGGTCGACCCCGGCGCGATCGACCAGCTCGGGTTCGCCCTCGACGCGGTCGGCCCGGTGGCGCTGATCGCCCGCGGGCGCGCCGGCCTGACCACGCAGGGCCTGGCGGACACCCTCGTGCACGGCAACACGACGGTGATCTCCAAGCTCACGCCGACCTGCAAGGGCGTGTACCGCGAGGGCATGCTCGAGTGGTACGGCTGCACCGCGTACAACGGCGACAAGGGTCAGCACGACACCTCCGTGCAGATCGCCGCGGACCGGGCCACCGCGAACACCAGCCGCCCGGTCGCCAAGACCTCCCGGACAGTCCTGCTGTCCTGACCCGAGGGGTGTTCCCGCCCGCGGCCTTCCCCCCGACGGGCCGCGGG
>NZ_JBEOVG010000113.1:0-26766 GCF_040295345.1 Actinosynnema sp. NPDC002837 | reverse complement strand
GGGGTGTGGAGGCCCGTCCGCGGCCCGCGGTGCTTCAGCGGATCCCACCGGGTGAAGGGGTTGGCGCCGGCGGGATCCGGAGCTCGGCGCCCGCCGGTCGGGGGGCGGACCGGCGGGCGGCCGTGCGGTGCCCTGGCGGATCGGTCAGATGCCGCAGGACGAGGCCGACCAGAAGCGGCTGCTCCGGTGGTCGACGTGCGTGTGGTCGCCGTGACCCGGGTAGCCCGGGCCGAGGATGCCGTTGAACCCGTGGTTGCGGGCCTGCTGCGCCAGGCGGCACAGCGAGTGCGGACCCGCGCCCAGGTCCACCGCGTCGCCGTACAGGTGCCGCGAGTTGGACGCGCCGCCGACCGCGTTGTTGCACGCGACGCTGCGGAACCCGCTGGTGACCCGGATCGCCTGGTCACCGAGCGCGTGCCGCATCGCTTGCAACTTCCACATCGACACCAGCGCGTTGGCCTTCGCCGTCGCGGCGGACACGGCGCCGCCCGACCAGGTGGAGTTGCACGTGTTCAACTCCGCGTAGGAGAAGTTGATCGGCGTGCAGTCGTCGTCTTGCAGGGCGTAGAGCTTGGAGTAGGTCGCCGGGCCGGCGACGCCGTCGGCCGCGAGGCCGTACGCCTGCTGGAAGCGCACGAGGGCCGACTTGGTGGCCGGGCCGAAACTGCTGTCGAGCGCGAGCACCGAGCCGTAGCCCGGGTAGCCGGACAGGCGGATCTGCAACTGCCGCACGTCCGCGCCGGACGCTCCCTGCGAGAGGGTGCGGGACCACGTGTAGCAGCCGTCGGCTTGCGCCGTGCCGCCACCCGTCACGAGAACCACGGCGACGAGCGCTAACGACGCCAGGTAGGACACTAGTCGGAGCACAGGGACCTCCAGACCGGGTTGGGGGACGGCTCTGGAGCCTGTCGGACAGGTAAACTTGCGTCAATCTGTCCTTGATGTCTGAATATTTCACACCACGCGAACAGTTTGTGAACAACTGGTCGTGCGGTGCCTTCGGTGCGGCGAAGCAGGCCGGCCGGACGCCGCCGGTCCACGACCGCGAGCACATGCTCGGCGGTCGGGATCACGGCGGCACGGCGTCGAGGTAACGATCAACGGGGTCTCGCCTTCGGCCCGGTGCGGACCAGCGACCGGCTCTGCCCGCGCGAGCGCACGACCGGGGCGTGCGACGGCGGTAGCGGCAGCGGCTGGGACTCCTGCTGCTGTCGCGGCACCCTGGCCAGCTCGACCGGGTCCGAGAACTGCGTGCGGGCCGGGCCGGGCTCGGAGCGCACCGACTCCGAGCGCGCCGGTTCGGCGCGCGCCGACGCCGCGCGTGCCGCGTTCGAGCGCGCGGCCTCGGACCGGACCGCCTCCTGGAGCAGGGCGTTCTCCAGGCGCAACGCCTCGGAGCGCACGGCCTCGAACCGCATCGACTGCTCCGACCGCGTCGGCTTGGCCCGCGGCGCCTCGAACCGCACCGACTCGGTGCGCGGCGCCTCGAACCGCACCGACTCGGTGCGCGGCGCCTCGAACCGCACCGACTCGGTGCGCGGCGCCTCGAACCGCACCGACTCCTCGTGCCGCACCGGTGAGGCCATCGGTGGCACGTTCGGCGGCACGTTCCGCGCGACGGTCGGGGGCGCGGCGTCCGGCTGCGGCACGGGCTCTGGCGCGGGCTGCGGCACGGGCTGCGGCACGGGCTGCGGCGGGCGGCGCCGGGGTGCGCTCGCGGTCACCCGGTTCTGCCGCCACAGCTCCGTCGACAGCTTGATCATCGCCGTCGGCGCGTCCAACCCGACCATCCCGACCAGCCGCCCGTCGTTGACGAACCCGGTGATGGTCCGGTGGTCCTTCTGCGATCCCGCCAACGTCGTCGTGTCCGTGCCCATCGCCGGCAGGCCCGACCCCTGGATGCGCATGCCGTACTGCTCGGTCCAGAACCGGGGGACCGGGGTGAACGGCCGCGAATCGTCCCTGCCCGCCAACAGGTTCTCCGCGGCCGCCCGCCCCATTTCCACCGCGTTGAGCCAGTGCTCCACCCGACGCGGCTGCCCTCCGAACCGGAGGTTCGGCCACCGCGCGACATCACCCGCGGCCACGATGTCGGACCCGCCGACCACGTGGCACGTGGGGTCGCACAGCACGCCGTCCTCCAGCACCAGACCCGACCCGCGCAGCCAGGCGGTCGACGGCGAGGCGCCCACCGCGATCACCACGACCGCGGCGAAGAACACCTGCCCGTCGGAGAGGTGGATCGCCACCCCGCCCGCCTGGCGCACCCAGTGCCGGATCTTCACGCCCATCGCCATCCGGACACCACGCACCCGGTGCGCCTCGGTGACCGTGTCGGCGATGTTCTTGCCGACCGCGCTGCCCAGCAACGTGGACGACCGGCTCACGATGGCCACGTCCCGGCCCATCGACTTCACCGACGCGGCCATCTCGCAGCCGATGAGGCCGCCGCCGATCACCACGACCAGCCCCTGCGTCGAGTTGATCGCCTGCTTGATCGCGATCGCGTCGTCCACGGTCCGCAGCACGTGGATGCGCGGGTCCTGGCGCGGCGCGCCCGCGAGGTGGCGCGGCTCGACGCCGGTCGCGATGACCAGCCCGTCGTACCCCAGCTCCTCGCCGCCGGGCAGGCCCACCACGCGCCGGTCCGGCTCCAGGTGGGTCGCCGCCGTGCCCAGCCGCCACACCGCGTTCAGCTCGCGGCTGATGGTCAGCCGCAGGTCGGAGGCGACCAGCTCGCCGTTGATGGCCTCCTTGGACAGTGCGGGCCGGTGGTAGGGCAGGTGCCGCTCCGCGCTCACGATGACGATCTCGCCGCGGAAGCCGAGCTCGCGCAGCCGTTCGCCCGCGCGCAGGCCGGCCAACCCGCCGCCCGCGATGACCACGCGTTCCTCGTTCTTCACCGCACACGCTCCCGCAGCTCGATCGCGCGCATCGGACAGGCGCGCGCGGCGGCCCGCGCCTTCGCGAACTGCTCGGGTGGCGGCCTGCGCTCGTAGCGCAGGCGCTCGTCGTCGACCAGCTGGAACAGCCCCGGCGCCTCGGCCTGGCAGATGCCGTAGCGGTGGCAGCGCTCGTTGTCGACGCTGATGTCCAGCGCGCTGCCGCCCGCGCCGTCCGGCTCGGGCTCGAAACCGGGCTCCGGCTCCAGCATGCCCAGCTTCACCAGCCAGTCCGGCGGCAGGAAGCGGGCGATGGCGATGGTCGCCGTCGGCACCAGGATCGTGAGGCCGGCCAACCACAGCACGGCCAGGTTGCCGTTCGCGATCGCGCCGAACCAGGAGTGGACCACGGTGACGGCGACCGCGGGGTACGCCAGCTGGTGCAGCCGCAGCCACTTGCGGTAGTAGACCTTCTTGCGCAGGCCCGCGGTGATCGCGAGGGTCAGCATGATCTCCAGGCCGAGGATGCCGAGGGCGTGCCGGAGCAGGCCGCCGTCGTAGAACGGCACCAGGAGCTTCAAGTACGGGAAAGCGCCGAGCTGCAACAGGGTGAACGCGAACGCGTGCAGCGACCCGAACGTGAGGGCCATCGTCGCCAGCACCATGTGGCTGTTGCGCAACCCCTGTCTGCCGGAGATCTTGTTGGCCCAGCCCGTCGCGATCAGCACGCCCCAGCACAGGGTGGCGCACATGGTCGCGTAGGCCAGGCGGGCCGAGATCTGCGCCACGTGGCGCACTCCGGCGTCGTGGTCGCCGCCGGTCGCCTGGGCGATCAGCAGCGGAACCTGGGTGAGCACTGGTCTGTACCTCCGAGATGGCGGGAGAGAACTCGCAGGCGGTGGGAGGGGGCCGACCCGTGGCCGGCCGCCGTTCGGGCCGACCCGCCCGGCGGGCCGCGCAGGAGTGGTCACGACCTGCCGGGCGGGTTTCGAGGGTGTGGAAGTTCTCCGCGTGGGAGACGCGTCGTGGTGTCGGTCCGGCCACCACCTCCTTTCACTTGACGGTGTTGCGGGGCCGCAGCAGGCGCAGGATTGCGATCGTCACGACCGCGCCCACCAGGCACATGAGGAGCACGGAGAGGGGACTCGGGCCGCCCGCCGGCAGCTGCGCCGAGGCCCGCACCGGGTCGGCGGCCACCGCGTTCCCGGGCGCGGCGCCGGCGGCCACGGGTTTGGACAGGCCCATGTCGGTGACCATGTTGGTGCTCTCCAACAGGGTCATGTGCTTGAGCACGATCTGGTTGCACACCTGGGCGAACTGCCGGATCGCCTCGTTGCGCGTGGTCGCCCGGACGGTGGCGATGGCCGGGAAGATCGAGCCGTGCGCGGCGCGCAGCCGGTTGGCGAACGAGTCGTCGAACGCCGCGCCGGTGCGCGCGCGCATCTCCGCCATCCACGACTGCTGGTCGGCGTTGGCCTCGTCCGGCAGCGCGACGCCCATCTGGGACGCCAGCCGCACCACCCGCTCGTCGAGGAACGTGTGGTCGCCGGCCAGCTGGGCGCCGACCTCCTTGACCCGGGTGCTGGCGGCGCGGCTCTGCGCCTCCTCGCCCATGGGCATCTCCCACAGGCCCGCCAGCCGTACCTTGACCAGGAGTTCCTTGTCCTGCGCGGTGATCGGGCCCAGCGGCGTCTGCTCCACCGGTCCCGCGCCCGGCGGGTCGTCGGCGTGCGCGACACCGGGCAGCGCGGGCGCCAACAGCAGGTGCAGGGCCACCGCGACCGCCGCGAAACGCTTGGCTGACATGGGTTTCTCGTCCTAGTAGCCGTCGCCGGTGGACGGTTGGCCGGGCGCCGCGCCGTCGTCGGCCTGCGCCTTCTTGCCCTCGGGCGTCACCGCGAACCACGTGCCGCCCTTGCCCTGCCCGGTCAGGTCGCCCGCCTTCTTGTCGCCCGCGTACCGGTACAGCGGCCACCCGGCCAGCGTGACCTGCTTCCTGCCGTCCGCGCGGGCCACCGACCCGACCAGCGTCGGGTCGACGCCGGAGGTCATGGTGTGGTCGCCGACCAGCACCGGGGGCCACGTCTTCAGGCACTCGGCGTCGCAAGTGGACTTCGACGGTTTCGCGGTGTCCTTGTCGTAGCGGTACAGCGCGAAGCCGCCCGCGTCCGCGACGAACCAGCCCACCTGCTTCGACTCCGTCGCCGAGAGCATCTGGTGCGGCTCCTTGCCGAATTCCGGCTGCTGTTGGAGAGTCGTCGAACCGGAACCGGCGCCGTTCGCGGCGTTCTGGCTCGCCACGTTGTCGACACCGGTCGCGCCGCAAGCGCTGACCAGCATCAACGCCGCGGCTGCCGGAACCAGCAGCAACGCTTTCCGGGTACGTCGACTTCGCATCGTTGGTCCTTTCTCCTGCCGGCGGGTCCGCCGAAAGGGCTAGCGAACCGGTGTCCGGGTCCGAGCCTTTGAAGCGGATACCGTGGAGTACGGACACGATGCGATGACGGTTCACGAACAAATCGACGACTTTTTTTGCGGCCGAACCCTCGACGCGGAAGCCCTCGGCGCGCTTGGATGCTCGGCGTGGCGCGGCACAGACGCAGCACTTCCCCCCAGAGAGATCGCAGTTGGCCGGACGTGAGTCTGGAAGACGAGCTGATCCGCAGGCTCTACCAGGAGTTCGGCAGCGCGCTGCTCGGGCATGCCATGAGGTTGACCGGCAGCGACCGGCAGTGGGCAGAGGACATCGTCCAGGAGACGCTCGTGCGGGCGTGGCGCAACGCCGAGAAGCTGGAGCGGGACCCCGTCCTGCTGCGCTCCTGGCTGTTCACCGTCGCCCGGCGACTGGTCATCGACGACCGTCGCAAGCGGAGCGTCCGACCGCAGGAGTCGGAGTTGACGCCGTCCGACGAGGCCCCGCAGCGGGACGAAGCGGACCGCACGCTGGCGGCCATAGTCGTAGCCGAAGCGATGAACGGACTGACGGAGGAACACCGGGAGGCTATTCTCGAGACGTACTTGCGAGATCGAACGGTCGGGGAAGCCGCGGCGGTGCTCGGGGTACCGCCCGGCACGGTGAAGTCCAGGGTGTACTACGCGCTTCGCGCCCTGCGGCGTGCTTTGCAGGATCGGGGCTGAACAGGTGACTTCGCAGCCGTTCCACGTCGACGTGGCGGCGTACGTCCTCGGTGTCCTCGACGAGGACGAGGTCGACGCGTTCGAGAACCACCTCGCCCAATGCCGTCGATGTGCGCTCGACCTGCGCGATTTCGCCGAACTGCCCGATCTGCTCGACGAGGCCGACGCCAACGGCATGCTGCGCGCCAACGCGGGGGAGCGGCCCGACGGCCGTTCGGTGCGCGCGATGCTCGACTCGGTCTCGGAAACCAGGGCGCGCAAGCGCCGCAACGTCGCGCTGCTGGCCGCCGCCGCCGCGACGCTGCTCGTCGTGCTGACCGCGGTCGTGTCGGTGTACGTCGCCGCACCGTCCGACCCGGTCGCCACGCCCACCACGCCGTCGGTGCCGGAGCAGTCCAACGTGGCGAAGGGCGCCCCGGACGCCTCCGGCTCCATCACCCGCACCGACCCCTCGACCGGCGTGTTCGCCCGGCTCTCGGCCAGCCCCGAGCCGTGGGGCACGTCGGTGCAGGTCGAGGTGAAGGGTGCGAAGGGGCCCACCAGGTGCGAGCTGGTGGCGAAGTCGCGCACCGGTGAGGCGATGGTCCTCGGCTCCTGGCTGGTGACCACGACCGGGCCGGGCAAGGACCCGGTGACGTTGCAGGCCTCCGTCGGCATGCGCTGGCACGACATCGCGGAGTTCGTCGTGCGGGACACGAAGGAAGGCGCGACCCTGGTCCGCCTCCCGACCTCCTCCTGACCCGCGTGCGCGTCCTACCTCCGGAACGCGCGGGTCCTACGTCCGGAACACCCGAGTCGAACCCCCGGGACACGCGCGGCGCACCACCTCGCGACCGGCGCGACCGGCACGGCGTTTAATCCCACCAGGGAGGCGGCGCCGTGCCGCCGTGCGAGGGAGGTCTTGGTGGAGGTCGGATTCGTCGGTCTCGGCATCATGGGTCAGCCGATGGCGCTCAACCTGGCCCGGTCCGGTCGGCCGCTCGTGGTGTGGAACCGCTCGCCGCACCGGGCGCAACCGCTGCGGGAGGCGGGCGCGCGGGTCGTGGCGACGGCGGGCGAGGTCTTCGCCGCCGCCGAGGTCGTGATCCTCATGCTCTCCGGCGAGGACGCGATCGACGCCGTCCTCGACCGCGGCACGGACCGCTTCGCCGGGCACGTCGCCGGCCGCACGATCGTGCACATGGGCACGACCTCGCCGGGTTACTCGCACGCCCTCGGCGCCGACGTCCGCGCGGCCGGCGGCGACTACGTCGAAGGGCCCGTCTCCGGCTCGCGCGGCCCGGCCGAGGCCGGCGAGCTCGTCGCCATGCTCGCCGGCGACCGGGACGCGGTGGCACGGGTCCGCGACGTGATCGCGCCGATGTGCGCGGAGGCCGTGTCGTGCGGGCCGACGCCCAACGCGCTGCTGATGAAGCTGTCCGTGAACCTGTTCCTGATCACCATGACCACCGGCCTGGTCGAGGCGTTCCACTTCGCCGAACGGCACGAGCTCGACCTCGGCACGCTGGTCGAGGTGCTGGACAAGGGCCCGATGGCCAGCAAGGTGTCCCGGGCGAAGGCCGCCAAGCTGCTCGCCGACGACTTCGACGCGCAGGCCGCCGCCGCGGACGTCTTCACCAACACCCGGCTGATCACCGCCGCCGCCCGCGCCGCCGGGGTCTCCTCGCCGCTGATCGACCAGTGCCTGGCCCTCATGGGTCGCACGGTGGAACTGGGGCACGGCAAGCAGGACATGGCCGCCGTCGTGCAGGTCCTGCGGGAACGCTCAGATTCGGCGCAGCCCGGAGAGGACGCGTTCCATCAACTCCAGTGAAGGCCGGCCCGCGGCGTCGATCGCCTGATCCTCGTGCACGTTGATCAGGGCCATGTCGGACATGTCGGCCAACAACACCCGGACCACGCCGAGCGGCAACCGCAAAGTCGCCGCGACTTCCGCGACGGAATGCGGATTGCGGCACAGGTCGCTGATGATGCGGTGTTCCGCGGTCGACGTGAGAGCGTCTCTGGCCGCTCTTTCGTTCGTCGTCACGATGGTCTCGATGGCCAGCGTCGTCGCGGAGCGCGTCCGCCCGCCGGTTCTGGTGTAGGGACGCACCCGGAGGGTCGACACACCAGCTCCTCAAAGCCGTCGAAGTGATCATGGTCGAGCGGGGGTCAGGGTCGCCGACGCCGCTAGACCCTACGAGCGATCACCGCTCCTGTCTCGGTTTTCCCGGTATGTGGGAGGTTCGACGTGTCACCGCGACGGTCCGTGCCCGGTCGCTTCCAGGGGGTGTCCGACGCGGTGCGCGGCCCGTGCGCAGGCATCGGATGATCGGACATCTTCACCGTCCGTTCGCCGGTCGTTCGGCTTCGGATCGCCTGGGACTGCTCGTCCCAGGCGTCCGCCGGGGGTCTACCCGATGGGTGTGGGATTCGCGATCACGCTTACCTCGCAGAACACGTCGGGGTTTTCGGGTGTCCTGGCGATGAGCTCACCACCGAGCGGCTTGTGGCCGGAACCGAAGGTAGTGACGGCTGGAGCGCTCTCACAACGGTTGTTGACCAAGGTTTGATGTTCGGGTTTCCCGCACGGGGCTAGGGGAATTACCCCGACCGCGATTCCGGGGTCATTCCCGACGCGCCGCGAACCGCCCGTCGGCCACATTTACCCCGAGTGGACGGCGAGTGCCGTCCGGTGCGAAGGGGTGGAGTCCGGTGACGCGCAACGGGGGTGCCGCCGCGAAAGCGGTGGACGTGTGGAAGTCCTACGGCACGGGGGAGGCCGCGGTCACGGCGCTGGCCGGGGTGAGCGTCGAGTTCGACCGCGGTCGGTTCACCGCGATCATGGGACCGTCCGGGTCGGGCAAGTCGACGCTCATGCACTGCCTCGCCGGGCTGGACGCGATCGACTCCGGTGAGGTCTGGATCGGGGACACCAAGGTCAACGGCCTGCGCGACAAGGGCCTGACCGACCTGCGCCGCCGCCAGGTCGGCTTCATCTTCCAGCAGTTCAACCTGCTGCCGACGCTCACCGCCGAGGAGAACATCACGCTGCCCCTGGCCATCGGCGGCCGGCAGGTCGACCGGGCTTGGTTCGACACCGTGGTCGACACCGTCGGCCTGCGCGACCGCCTCACGCACCGGCCGACGCAGCTGTCCGGCGGCCAGCAGCAGCGCGTGGCCTGCGCCCGTGCCCTGGTGGCCCGGCCGGAGGTCGTGTTCGCCGACGAGCCCACCGGCAACCTCGACTCGCGCTCCGGCGCGGAGGTGCTCGGCTTCCTCCGCCGCTCCGCCCGCGAGTTCGGCCAGACCGTCGTCATGGTCACCCACGACGCGAACGCCGCCTCGTACGCGGACCGGGTGATCTTCCTGGCCGACGGCCGGATCGTGCGCGAGCTGCACGACCCGACGGCGGCGGCCGTGCTCGACACCATGAAGGCCCTCGACGGCGACGACCGGCTGGTCGTGGCGTGATGCTGAAGGCGACGCTCAAGAGCGTGCTGGCGCGCAAGCTGCGGCTGGTCCTGTCGGGCCTGGCCGTGGTGCTGGGCGTGATGTTCGTGTCCGGGTCGCTCGTGCTGACCGACACGCTGGACCGGTCGTTCAAGGACCTGTTCGCCACCGTCTACTCCGAGGTGGACGTCGAGGTCGCGGTCAAGCCGAAGGTCGACCAGGACGACCCCGAGGCCGCCCGCGCCGGCACCCTGACCGCCGACGACGTCAAGGCCGTCGAGGCCGTGGCCGGCGTCCGCACGGCGGTCGGCGACGTGGCCGGGTCGGCCCGGCCCATCGGCGAGAACGGCAAGGTGCTCACCACCTCCGGCGCGCCGCGGGTCGGCATCGCGTGGCGTGACGGGGGTCAGGAGGAACTGCGCGAGGGGCACGCGCCCCGGCGTGACGACGAGGTGGCGATCAGCGCCTACCTCGCCAAGACCGGCGGGTTCTCCGTCGGCGAGCCGATCTCCGTGCTGACCCTGGAGCCGAAGCGGACGTTCACCGTCGCCGGGATCTTCGGCTACCCCGGCAACCGCGACTCCCTCGGCGGCGAGCTCACCACCGCGTTCACCCAGCCCGCGGCCCAACAGCTCCTGCTCGCCGCGCCCGGCGCGTACAGCGGGATCACGGTGCGCGCCGACGAAGGCGTGTCGCAGGCGGTGCTGCGGGACCGCGTGCAGGCCGCGTTGGGCGACACCTACCAGGTCAAGACCGGCGAACAGCTGGCCAAGGAGTCCGCCGACGACATCGGCGAGGGCCTGGCGTTCTTCAACTACGTGCTGCTCGGCTTCGCGGGCATCGCCCTGTTCGTCGGCATCTTCATCATCCTCAACACCTTCTCCATCATCGTCGCGCAACGCACCCGTGAACTCGCGCTGCTGCGGGCGATGGGCGCGAGCCGCAGGCAGATGATCGCCTCCGTCGTGATCGAGGCCGTGGTCATCGGCCTGATCGCCTCGGTGGTCGGCCTCGGCGCGGGCATCGGCGTCGGCGCCCTGCTGGCCGCGGTGTTCAGCGCGGTCGGCGGCGGCAGCATGCAGCTCGCGGGCATCGCGGTGCCGTCCTCGGCGATCATCTCGTCGTTCGCGGTCGGCATCGTGGTGACCGTGCTGGCGGCGCTGCTGCCCGCCGTGCGCGCGTCCCGCATCGCGCCGGTCGCGGCCCTGCGCGAGGCCGCCACCCCGGACCGGCCGCTGACCAGGCTCACCGTCGGGGGCGGCGTGCTCTCGCTGGCCGGCGGCGCGATGCTCGGGCTCGGGTTCGCCGACGGGACGCTGTGGCTGATCATGGCCGGGCTGCTGGTGGCGTTCGTCGGCGTCGCGCTGCTGACGCCGCTGGTCAGCAGGCCCGTGGTGTCGGTGATCGGCAAGCTGCTGGCGTGGTCGATGCCCGGCACGCTCGGCAGGCGCAACTCCGCCCGCAACCCGCGCCGCACCGCCATCACGGCCGCCGCGCTGATGGTCGGCATCGCCCTGATCACCGGCGTGAGCGTGGTGCTCACCTCGGCCACCACCAGCATGACCAAGGTCGCCGACACGCAGATCAAGGCCGACCTGATCATCTCCGGCGAGTCGGTCAACGGCGAGAGCAGCGGCGCGTTCACCGCGGACCGGCTCGACCGGGTGCTCGCCACGCCGGGCGTCGAGTCCGCGTTCGGCTGGTACAACGACGGCGTCCTGATCGACGGGCAGCGGAAGTTCGCCACCGTGACGACCGACGTGCCCGCGATGCAGCGCGTCTTCGGGCTCAGCGCGGCCGGCGGCACGCTCGCCGACCTCGCGGACGGCGAGATCGGCCTCGACGAGACCACGGCCACCGCGCTGGGCCTGAAGCCCGGCAGCACGGCGACCGTGCAGACGACCAAGGGCGGGGAGCGCACGTACACGGTCGCGTTCGTGCTGGCCAAGAACAGGATGGTCACCGAGTCCGTGTTCCTGCCGGAGTCGGTCGTCGGCGAGTTCGCGCTGGCGCAGGTCAACACCGCGTTCGTGAAGGCCGACCCCGGCACGGACGTCGCCGCCCTGCGCCGGGGCATCGAGCCGGTGTTCGCCGACAACCCCGAGGTCTCCGTCCAGGACCTCAGCTCCTACGTGCGGCAGCAGGCCTCGCAGCTCGACACCGTGCTGCTGATGATCCAGGTCCTGCTCGCCCTGGCCATCCTCATCGCGGTGCTCGGGGTGATCAACACGTTGGCGCTGTCGGTCATCGAGCGGACCCGCGAGCTCGGCCTGCTGCGGGCGATCGGCATGCGCCGGGCGCAGGTGATGCGGATGATCACCGTCGAGTCGGTGGTGATCTCGGTGTTCGGCGCGCTGCTCGGCCTGGTGGTCGGCACCGCGCTGGGCGCCGCGGCGGTCCGGGCGCTCGGCGACCTGGGCATCACCGACCTGGGCATCCCGTGGGCGCAGCTGGGCGGCTACCTGCTGATCGCCGCCGGCGTCGGGGTGGTCGCGGCGATCCTGCCCGCGATCCGCGCCGCCCGGCTGGACGTCCTGCGGGCGATCTCCTACGAGTGAGCGGTGACGCGCCCGGTCGGTCTGCTCGTGGCCGGCCGGGCGTCCCGCTCACCCGGCGGGCCGGTCCCCGAGCGCCGGCATCACGTGGTCGTGCACCAGTCGCAACTGCTCGCGCATCGTGGCCACGCCGGGCAGGTCCATGCCGGTGAAGGACTTCACCAGCGCCGCGTCGGTGATGGCGAGGATCAGGTGGTTGACGCCGGTCGACGCGATCTCGGACCTGAGCTTGTCCGCGCACTCCTCCGGCGTGCCGGCCACCGACAGCTTGTCCGCCAGCTCGGGCGGGGTCAGCTCGAACGCCCGGTCGAGCCGGCCTTCGCCCACGCGGCGATGACGTCGGTCAGGGACGCGGGGTCCACCCCGTTGCGGGCGAGTTGCTCCTTCGACATCGACGACGCGTACAGCCCGACCATCGCCCTCGCGGCGTCCTTCGCCGCCCGCCCGTCCGGGCCCGTGGCGAACACGACCCACGCCCCTAAGTCCAAGGTGGACATGTCGCGGCCGGCCCGCTCGGCCCCGATCCGCACGTTCTCGACCATGTACTCGTACGCGGACCTGGTGTAGCTCAGCGCGTGGTGCACCCCGTCGGCCAGTTCGCCCGCCACCTGGAACGACTTCGGCCCGCGCATCGCGCCGAGCTTGACCGGGACGTGCCGCTGGACGGGCCGGGCGAAGGTGAACAGACCGCGGTAGCGGAAGAACTCGCCCGCGTAGTCGATCGAGCCCTCGTCGAGCAGGGTGCGCAGCACGTGGTGCGCCTCCTTGAGCCGGGACAACGGCTTCGTCCCCGCCCAGTCGATGCCGTACTGGGCGAGCAGCCCGAAGTTCCCCGAGCCGAGCACGCACTCGGCACGACCGCCGGTGAGCTCGTCGAGGGTCGCGGTGGCCTGGGCGATCAGCGACGGCTCCCGCAGCGTCACCGGGGACAGGCTCGGGCCGAACCGGATGTTCTCGGTCTTGTCCGCCGCGGCGGCGAACAGCAGCCAGAGGTCCTTGTGCCACGTCTCGTCCGCCGCGTAGCAGGCGTAGAACCCCAACGCGTCGGCGAGCTTGATCGACTCGATGGTGTCGTCGAGCGGGTAGTCGGGCAGCAGTACGAAGCTGAATCGCATGGGACAACCTTCCACGAAGCCTCCGCGCGCCTCCAGCCTCGCCGGACGTTCTCACGCCAACGGATCAGGCCGGGCACCCGGCGTGCCCGTCGATTGCACCGTCGGGGTCGGTCAGGCGGTGGGCCCGGCCCCGCGCACCGCCGCGGGCAGGGTGAACCGGATCGTCTCCCGCGCCGTCTCGCGCACCTGGACGTCCCACGCGCCCAGCGCCTCGATGACCTCGTCCACCAACCGCGGCGGCGCGGACGCGCCCGCGCTCACCCCGACCACCCGCGTGCCGTCCAGCCAGTCCTCCCGGATGTCGGAGACGTCGTCGATCAGGTGCGCGGGCGTGCCCATCCGGCGGGCGGTCTCCACCAGCCGCACCGAGTTCGACGAGTTCCGCGAACCCACCACGAGCACCACGTCGGCCTCCTGCGCGATCTCGCGCACCGCGTCCTGCCGGTTGGTGCTGGCGTAGCAGATGTCCGCCGACGAAGGACCGCGCAGCGCCGGGAACCTCTCCCGCAGCGCGGCCAGCACCTCGGCCGTCTCGTCCATCGAGAGCGTCGTCTGGGTCAGGTAGGAGACTCTGGTCGGGTCGGCCACCTCCAGCGCCCGCACGTCCGCGACCGTCTCCACCAGCACGGTCCGCGAGGGCGCCTCGCCGAGCGTGCCCTCGACCTCCTCGTGCCCGGCGTGCCCGATCAGCACCACCGTGTCGCCGCGCGCGGCGTACCGCTTCGCCTCCGCGTGCACCTTGGTCACCAGCGGGCACGTCGCGTCGATCACGTCCAACCCGCGGCGCGCGGCCTCCTCGCGCACCGCGGGCGACACCCCGTGCGCGGAGAACACCACGGTCGCGCCGTCGGGCACCGCGTCCAGCTCGTCGACGAACACCGCGCCACGCGCCTCCAGCTCGGTCACCACGTGGGTGTTGTGCACGATCTGCTTGCGCACGTGGATCGGCCCGCCGCGTTGGTCCAGGAGCCGGTCCACGATGTCGATCGCCCGTTCCACACCGGCGCAGAACGACCGGGGCGACGCCAGCAGCACAACGGGGAAAGCCATGGCCACTCCTGGGTAGGCGGGTGTCAGTGGTCGCGTCGGGTGGCCAGGCGGGCCACCGCGTCCAGCTCGCGCGCGGCCCGCTCGGACGGCCCGGCGGCGCGCAGGTGCTCCCGCGCCCGGGCCAGCAGGTCGTCCGCCCGGCCCTGGCTCCACGCCCGCGCGCCCGAGATCTCGATCAGCTCCGCCGCGCGCGCCAGCTGGGCTTGGCCGAGCGGCTGCTCGGAGTGGTACAGCGCGTCCAGCTCGCGGGCGGCGGGCGTGTCCGAGGTCAGCGCCGCCACCACCGGCAGCGACTTCTTGCGGTTGCGCAGGTCCGAGTACACCGGCTTGCCGGTCACCGCCGGGTCGCCCCAGATGCCGAGCAGGTCGTCCACGAACTGGAACGCCAGCCCCACCTTCTCGCCGAACGACCGCAGGTGCTCGACCTGGTCCGCCCGCCCGCCGCCGAACAACGCGCCCAGCGCGCAGGCCGCGCCGAGCAGCGCGCCGGTCTTGCACTCGGCCATCCGCACGCACTCGGCCAGGCGCACGTCGTCGCGCTCCTCGAAGGCCAGGTCGGCGCTCTGCCCGTCCAGCAGCCGCTGCACCGCGGCCGACAGCACCCGGATCGCCTGCTGCGCCTTCGGGTGACCGCTGCCCGCCAGCACGTCCAGCGCCAGCGTCAGCAGCGCGTCACCGGCCAGGATCGCCGGGTTCACGCCGAACACGTGCCACGCCGTCGGCCGGTGCCGCCGGGTCTTGTCGCCGTCCATCACGTCGTCGTGCAGCAGCGAGAAGTTGTGCGCCAACTCCACCGCCACCGCGGCCGGCAGCGCCGCGTGCGCCGCGCCGCCCACCGCCTGCGTGCCCAGCAGCACGAGCGCCGGCCGGATCGCCTTGCCCGCGTCCGCGCCCGTCGGCCTGCCGTTTTCGTCCCACCAGCCGAAGTGGTACCCCGCGATCGCCCGCATCGAGTCCGGCAACCGGTCCACCGCCGTGCGCATCGCGGGGTCGAGCCCGGCACGGCTCCAGTCCAGCACCTCGCGCGCGGTCCGGTGATCGCGGCTCACGTCCAGGTCGGTCATCGCCACAGCTCCTGTTCGGGGGATGCGCCCGGCCACGGAGCACGCGCGGGCGGGGAGGTGGGGCAGCCGGGCGTGGCGGCCCGGCTGCCGTGCACGACGGTGCGGTCAGGACCGGCCGAGCTCGACGTGCTCCAGCACCCCGAGCGCGTCGGGCACCAGCACGGCCACCGAGTAGTAGGCGGTGACCAGGTAGGACACGATCGCCTTCTCGTTGATGCCCATGAACCGCGCGTTCAGGCTGGGCTGCACCTCGTCGGGGATGCCGGGCTGGTGCAGCCCGATCACGCCGTTGTCCTTCTCGCCGATCCGCATGGCGAGGATGGAGGTCGTGCCCTGCGGGGTGATCGGGATCTTGTCCGACGGCAGCAGCGGGATGCCGCGCCAGGTGACCACCCGCGTGCCGTCCACGTCGGCGGTGCCGGGGTACAGGCCGCGCTTGCTCGCCTCCCGGCCGAACGCGGCGATCGCCCGCGGGTGGGCCAGCATGAACGCCGTCTTGCGCCGCCGGGACACCAGCTCGTCGAGGTCGTCCGGGGTGGGCGGGCCGGTGCGGGTGTGGATGCGCTGCCTGAGGTCCGCGTTGTGCAGCAGCCCGATCCGGCGGTTGTTGAGCATCTCGTGCTCCTGGCGCTCGCGCAGGGCCTCGATGGTCAACCGCAACTGCTGCTCGGTCTGGTTCATCGGGTGGTTGTAGAGGTCGGCGACGCGGCTGTGCACCCGCAGCACGGTCTGCGCCACTTCCAGCTCGTACTCGCGCGGCGAGAGCTCGTAGTCCACGTACGTCGCCGGCAGGTCCGGCTCGCCCTCGTGGCCGGAGGCGATCTCGATCGCCGCCTCGCCGTGCTTGTTCTGCGGCTTGCCGGCGTTGGCGGCGAACGCGTCGATGTGCGCGCGCAGGGCGTCGGCCTGCCCGTTCAGCTCCTGCACCGACCGCCACGGCAGCGCCAGCACGATCACCGGGGTGACCGCCTTGATGGTGAAGTCCCACACCACCTCGCCGCCGTACATCACCTCGTCGC
Source organism: Actinosynnema sp. NPDC002837 (assembly GCF_040295345.1). Taxonomy (NCBI): domain Bacteria; kingdom Bacillati; phylum Actinomycetota; class Actinomycetes; order Pseudonocardiales; family Pseudonocardiaceae; genus Actinosynnema; species Actinosynnema sp. NPDC002837. The sequence continues at coordinate 10,508 of NZ_JBEOVG010000113.1, read as the reverse complement.
CGAAGTGGTCGCCGTCGGCCAGGGTGTCGAGCACCGTCGCGTCGCCGTACTTGCCCTGCCCGATCTTGTTCACCTTGCCGTGCGCGACGAGGTAGACCTCGTCGGCCCGCTCGCCCGACGAGACCAGCACGTCGCCCGGCTGGAACTCCCGCTGCCGGAACCGGTCGGCCAACGCGACCAGCACGTCGTCGTCCGGGAAGTCGCGCAGCACGGGCAGCTCCCGCAGCTCCTGCGGGATCACCCGGATGTCGGCGCCGGTGCTGGTGAAGCTCACCCGCCCGTCGCCGAGCGCGTAGGTGAGGCGGCGGTTGACCCGGTACGTGCCTGCCTGGGTGCTCACCCAGGGCAGCTTGCGCAGCAGCCACCGCGGCGAGATGCCCTGCATCTGGGGGGTGGACTTGGTGGTGCTCGCCAGGTTCCGCGCGCCCGCGGTGCTCAGGCTCTGCCGCTGCTGCTCGGCCTCTTCCGGTGCGAGGCCGGGGTCTGTCACGGTCACTTGGGCTGCCCAATCTGGTCGGGGGGACTGGTTCAGTCTTCGCGGCCGAGTTCCACGTGCTCCAGCACACCGATCGCGTCCGGCACGAGGATCGCGGTGGAGTAGTAGGCGCTGACGAGGTAGGAGATGATCGCCTTCTCGTTGATGCCCATGAACCGCACCGACAGACCGGGCTGGTACTCGTCGGGCAGACCCGTCTGGTGCAGGCCGATGACGCCCTGGTTGTGCTCGCCGGCGCGCAGCAGCATCACCGAGCTGGTGCGGGTCTTGGTGATCGGGATCTTGTTGCACGGCAGCACGGGCACGCCGCGCCACGCGGGCACGTGGTGGCCGTTGAGGTCGACCGTCGAGGGGTAGATGCCGCGCTTGTTGCACTCGCGGCCGAACGCGGCGATCACCTTCGGGTGCGCCAGGAACGCCGTCGGCTCCTTCCACACCGTGGCCAGCAGGTCGTCCAGGTCGTCGGGGGTCGGCGGGCCGGTGCGGGTGTGGATGCGCTGCTTGAGGTCGGCGCTGTTGAGCAGGCCGAAGTCGCGGTTGTTGACCATCTCGTGCTCCTGGCGCTCGCGCAGCGCCTCGATGGTCAACCGCAACTGCTGCTCGACCTGGTCCATCGGCTGGTTGTAGAGGTCGGCGACGCGGCTGTGCACCCGCAGCACGGTCTGCGCGACGCTCAGCTCCAGCTCGCGCGGCGCGACCTCGTAGTCGACGAACGTGCCGGGCAGGTCGGGCTCGCCCTCGTGGCCCGAGGCGATGTCGATCTCGGCCTCGCCGTAGGCGTTGGACCTGCCGCCCGTGGTGGACATCCGCTGGATGTGCGCGCGCAGGCCGCCCGCCTCGCCGTTGAGCTGCTCGAACTCCTCCCACGGCAGCACCAGGACGATCACCGGCGTGACGGCCTTGATGGTGAACTCCCACTCGCCCTGCGGCCCGGCCAGGACGCCGCCGCCGAAGTACTCGCCGTCGGCCAGCGAGCCGAGCACGGTCTGGTCGCCGTACTCGCCCCGGCCGATCTTGTTCACCTTGCCGTGCGCGATCAGGTGCACCGCGTCCTGCGGCCGGCCCTCCTCCACGATCACCGCGCCGGGCTCGTACTCGCGCTGGGTGAACCGGTCGGCCAGCGCGCCGAGCGCCTCGACGTCCTCGTAGCCGCGCAGCAGCGCCAGCTCGGTCAACTCCTGCGGGATGACCCGCACGTCCGCGCCGATGTTCGTGAACGTCAGCCGGCCGTCGCCGATTTCGTAGCTGAGCCTGCGGTTGACCCGGAAGGCACCGCCCTTCGCCTCCACCCAGGGCAGGACTTTCAGCAGCCACCGCGAGGTGATGCCCTGCATTTGGGGAACGGACTTGGTCGTGGTCGCGAGGTTTCGCGCCGCCGCCGTGCCGAGGCTCAAGCGAGGTCGCTCGGTCTCCAAGTCCGGATCGGTCACAGTCACCGCTCACACCGCCAATCGGATTCTCTCGATGGTCCGGATCGACCGTAGTGAGCCTGAATGCCTTACGGGAAGCGGCCGATGTGACGACATCCCTGAGGGTCAATCGGGCCTGTTGCGCGTACTCACCGTGGACCTTGTCCACCTCGCAAGTAATTAACGGGTGATCTTGGCGTGCATTGGTGAACATTCGTGGCGAAAGGGAATCTCTCCTTCGTTTGTCGTAAGAATGTTCACCGGAACGTGTCGTTGACAATGGCCGATGCGACGTGCGGTCGTCAGTCCGCGCATGTGCGGGCGGAAAGTTCAATCGTCGGTGGGACGCGAAAACGCGGTGCCGACGTGATGTCGACACCGCGTGGTCGATTCGTGGAACGGACGTGGCGTCGCGATCGGTCGCGACGCCACGCCCGGGTCTGCGATCGGTGGGTCAGACCGAGTGCGGACAGGTGTCCCGGTAGTCCGAGATCAGCGAGCTGTTGGCCGGGGACGGGCACAGGAACTGCTCGTAGCGGGTGTCGTTGTCGATGAACCGCTTGAGCCACGCGATGCTGTACTTCGCGATCGTCGTGTTCGAGGTGTTGGGCGCGAAGTGGCTGGCGCCGTTCAGCTCCAGGTACGCCTTGTCCAGGGTGGACGGCAGCGAGGTGTAGAACGGGATCGAGTGCGACGACACCGGCGCGACCGAGTCGTTCTCGGCGCCGACGACGAGGGTCGGCACCCGGTTGCTGCCCCAGGTCTTGTCGGTGTGCCACCCGGTCAGCGGGATCGCCGCCTGCAGGGACGGGCGCTGCTCGGCGGCCCGCATGGTGCCGCCACCACCCATCGAGTGGCCCATCAGGCCCAGCCGGGACGCGTCGATCCGGGTGCGCACCGTGCTGCGCTGGGTCAGGTAGTCCAGCGCGGACAGCAGCTGGCTCGCCCGGCTGTCGGGCTGGTCGTAGATGGTGTTGGTGTCGATGGTGAACACCACGAAGCCCTGCGACGCGATGCGCGGGCCCAGCCAGTCGATGCTGGACTGCGTGCCGGTGAAGCCGGGCGAGATGGCGATCGCGCCGAAGGTGCCCTCGGCGGTGCTGGTCGGGTAGTAGATCGTGCCACCGCCGAAGCCGGTGACCGACAAGGAGGACACCGTGGTGGAGGCGGTGGCGAACGGGCCGCGGGACGCCTCGATGCTGGAGTTGGTCGGCGCGGGACCGCGCCGGTACTCCTCCTCGGCGTGCGCCGGCGTCACGCCGACCAGCGACAGGGCCAGCGCGGGGATCAGCGCGGGGATCAGTTTGCGGAGTTGCACGTCGGTGTACACCTCGCTTGGCAGGGAACTACGGACAGCGATGACCTTGCGCCACTACGTGAGCGCTCCGCATCGGTGCAACCACCGGTCCCGGGGCGAAAACTAACACTGGTAGATAATTTCTGCCGCAACTCTTCCGCCGGACGTCGCCCTCCCGCCAGACTGGCCACATGCTGCGCGGACGTGACCGGCAGCGCGTCGCCGTCGACGCGTTGCTCGCCCGCGCCCGGGCCGGTCACGGCGGGGCGCTGGTCCTGCGTGGCGGCCCGGGCGCCGGCAAGACGGCGATGCTGGCCGCCGTTCGGGAGTCCGCCGCCACGACCGACCGCCAGGTGCTGCTCTGCGTGGACGACGCCCACCTCCTGGAGGACACCGACTGGCTCGTGGAGCTGGCCGCCGAGGCCGCCGACGAGCCGGTCGCCGTGCTGATCGCCACGGAGGGCGAGCCGCTCGGGCTGCCGTGGGTCCGGCTGGACCCGCTCGACCACGCCGACAGCCTGCGCGTGCTGCGCGACCTGCGGCCCGGCCTCGCGCCGGGGCTCGCCGACGACGTCGCCGACCTGGCCAGGGGCAACCCGCTCGCGCTCACCGAACTGGCCCGCGCGCTGACCTCCGAGCAGCTCGGCGGCACGGCGCCCGCGCCAGACGAGCTGCCCGAGGACAGCTCGCTGCGGGCCCGGTTCAGCGCCCGCTTCCACGCCCTCTCGCCGCAGGCCAAGCACGCGGTGGCGTTGACCGTGGTGGACGACGAGGTCGACGCCGACGCGCTGGCCCGGATGCCCGACCTCGACCTGGCCGCGGTCGAGGAGGCCGACGCCCTGCTCGACGGCGGCCCGCTGGTCCGCTCCACGCTGCGCACCGCGATCCCGCTGGCCCTGCGCTACGCCGCGCACGCCGCGCTGGCCGAGAACCTGCCGCCCGGACCGCGCCGCACCTGGCACGAGGCCGCCCGCGTGCCCGGCGTGCGCGACGCGTTCGCCGAACGCCTGGAAGCCTCCGCGAGCCGCGCCCGCCGCTGCGGCGACTACCCGGCCGCCGCCCGCGACCACGACCGCGCCGCCGCGCTCGCCGCCGACCCGGACGCCAGGGCGCGCCACCTGATCGCCGCCGCCACCGACCACTGGGCCTCCGGCGCGCCCCGCCGGGCCCGCGTCGCGCTGCGCACCGCGGCACGGCTGACCGACAGCGGCGAGCTGCGGGCGCGCACCGAGCTGCTGCGCGGCGGCATCGACCTGGGCAACGGCCTGCCGGACGTCGCGGTGCGCCGGCTGCTGCACGCGGCGGGCGAGCTCGTGGGCACGCACCGCACGCTGGCCATCACCGCGCTGGGCTTCGCGGGCGAGGCGGCCAGCATCGCGGGCGACCACGCCCGGTACGCCGAGACCGCCGCGTTCGCCGCGAGCCTGCGCCGGCCCGACGAGCCCGACGAGACCCGGATCACCCTGGACCACCTCGCGGGCATGGCCGCCACGTTCGCCGGCCGGCACGAGGAGGCCCTGCCCGTGCTGCGCTCGGTGATCGAGCTCGCCGAACGGGTGCCGCACCCGCAGGCCAAGATCTGGGGCGGCCAGGCGGCCTACACCCTCGGCGACGCGTCCAGGGCGCACGAGCTGGCGACCAGCGCGGTCACCGCGGCGCACGAGCACGGCCTGACCGCGCTGGTGCCGTGGGCGCTGGTCTACCGCGCGTTGTCGGCGTTGCTGCTGGACCAGCACTCGGTGGCGTTGTCCGCCGCGTTCGAGGGCGTGCACGCGGCCACCGCCATCGGCCAGCACAACGCCGTGGTCGACCACCTCACGATCCTCGCGCTGGTCGCTGCCCTGCGCGGTGACACCGACACCGCGATGCACCGCATCGACGCCGCCGCCGAGCAGATCGCCGAACGCGGGCTCGGCCGCTCCGGCACGTTCGGCGCGTGGGCGTTCGCCTGCGTGGACCTCGTGCTCGACCGGCCGGCCGACGCGCTGGACCGGCTGCGGCTGATGGCCGCCGGCTCGGGGGGCGTGCACACCGGCATCAAGGTGATGGCCGCGCCGCACGTGGTGGAGGCCGCCGTCGGCTGCGGCCGGCCCGCCACCGCGGACCGCGCGCTGCGCCGGTACGAGAAGTGGGCGGGCACCACGGGCAGCGCGGCCCGGCTCGCGCTGTCGCACCGCTGCCGCGGTCTGCTCGCCGACGGCCTGCGCGCCGAGGACCACTTCCGCGAGGCGATCCGGCTGCACCGGGCCAGCGGCACCGCCATGGAACTGGCCAAGACCGAGCTGTTCTACGGCCACCGGCTGCGGCGCGACCGCAAGCCGCGCGCCGCGCGGGACCTGCTGCGCGACGCGGTGAAGATCTTCCAGGGCTACGACGCCGACCGCTGGGTCGCCCGGGCCCGCGCGGAGCTGCGCGCGGCGGGCGAGGCGGTCGGCCCGACCCAGGCCGACCGGACCGCCGACCGCGCCGCCAACCGGGCCGCGGGCCGCTCCGACGTCGACCCGACCGCGGGCCTGACCCCGCAGCAGGCGCAGATCGCCCGCCTGGTCGCCGAGGGCGCGACCAACCGCGAGGTCGCCGCGCGGCTGTTCCTGAGCCACCGCACCGTCGAGCACCACCTGCGCAACATCTTCGCCAGGCTCGAGGTGCGGTCCCGGGTCGAGCTGACCCGGATGCTCGACTGACTCAGGAGGATTGGTGCGCGAGCAGTACCGGCACTGGCAGCGGATACCGACCAGGTGGCACGACAACGACGTGTACGGGCACGTGAACAACGTCGTGCACTACGCCTTCATGGACACCGTGATCAACACGTGGCTGATCGCGGAGGGCGGGTTGGACATCCACCGCGGGCAGGCGATCGGGTTGTGCGTGGAGTCCCACTGCAACTACCGCGCGTCCATCGCGTTCCCGGAGGCCGTGGACGCGGGCCTGCGGATCGGGCACCTCGGGCGCTCCAGTGTCCGCTACGAGGTCGGCTTCTACCCGGAGGGACGGGACGACGTGGTCGCCGAAGGGCACTTCGTGCACGTGTTCACCGATCGCGGGACCCGCAAGCCGGTGGCGATCCCGGACGGCCTGCGCGCCGCGATGGAAGGGCTGGTGGTCGCGTGAAGACCAGGGGCGCGGTGCTGACCGGGGTCGGCGGACCGCTCGAGGTGCTCGACCTGGACCTCGACCCGCCGGGCCAGGGGGAGCTGCTGGTCAAGGTGGGCGCCACCGGGCTGTGCCACTCGGACCTGTCGGTGATCGACGGTTCCCGGGTGCGGCCGCTGCCGATGCTGCTGGGCCACGAGGCCGCGGGCGAGGTGGTCGAGACCGGGCCCGGCGCGTCCGACTTCGCCGTGGGCGACCGCGTGGTGCTGTCGTTCGTGCCGGCCTGCGGTTCGTGCCGCCGGTGCGTGTCCGGGCGGCAGGCGCTGTGCGAGCCGGGCGCGGCGGCCAACCGCGCGGGCACGCTGCTCGGCGGCGGACGGCGGCTGCGGCTGCCCGACGGCACGCGCCCGCACCACCACCTCGGCGTGTCCGGGTTCGCCGACTACGCCGTGGTGTCGGAGAAGTCCGCCACGCTCGTGCCCGCCGACCTGCCGTTCGAGATCGCCGCCCTGTTCGGCTGCGCGGTGCTCACCGGCGCGGGCGCGGCGTTCTACAGCGCGGCCGTCACGCCGGGGGACCGGGTCGCGGTGTTCGGTCTCGGCGGCGTCGGGCTCGCCGCGCTGCTCGCCGCACGGGCGGCCGGCGCGTCGCAGATCATCGCGGTGGACGTGGTGGCGCACAAGCGCGAGCTGGCGCGCGGCCTCGGCGCGACCCACGACGTGGCCGGCGGTCCCGACGCGGTGGAGGAGGTGCGCTCGTTGACCGGCGGCGGCGCGGACAAGGTCATCGACACCACCGGTGTCGCGGCCGTGCTGGAGCAGGCGTACCTGGCGACCGGCGCGGGCGGCACCACGGTGACCGTCGGCCTGCCGCACCCCGACCGCACGATCACATTGCCCGCGCTGAGCCTGGTCGCCGAGGAGCGGACGCTGAAGGGCAGCTACCTCGGCTCGTGCGTGCCGCGGCGCGACGTGCCCCGGTTCGTCGACCTCTACCGGGCCGGGCAGCTGCCCGTGCAGGAACTGCTGTCGGGACGCCTCGCACTGGACGACATCAACACCGGGTTCACCCGTTTGGCCTCCGGAGAAGCCGTCCGCCAGGTCATCCTCTGGTGATCACCCAGCCGGTACGGTTGCCCGGATCGGGTGACGGCTAGGCGGAGGAGTGGTCGGCGGTGCGGAGACGCTCGATGCTCGCGGGTGTGGCGACAGCGGTGGGCGGCATGTTCGCGGGCGGTGGTGCGGCGGGCGCTTCGGGTCGTTCGGGCAGGCTCGGCCTGGCCGACTACCGGTTGGTGAACCTGGCGCACGTCAACGACCCGGACCGGACCAACGTCTACCCCGGCGACCCGGCGTTCACCCTCACCACCGTGACCACCGTGCCGGAGCACGGGTACTACCTCCAGTACGTGCAGCAGGGCGAGCACACCGGCACGCACTGGGGCGCGCCGTCGCACTTCAACGACGACCAGCCGCACGCCGACGAGCTCGACGCGGAGGACCTGTTCCTCCCCGCGGTCAAGATCGACGTGCGGGAGCGGGCCGCGCGCGACGCCGACCACGAGGTGAGCGTCGCCGACCTGCAGCGGTGGGAGAAGCAGCACGGCCGCATCCCGAACGAGGCCGCGGTCGTGCTGTGGACCGGGTGGGAGGAGCGCTGGGGCACCCCGGCGTTCTTCAACTTCGACGCCGACGGGCGGATGCACCAGCCGGGGTTCTCGCTGGAGGCCGTGCGGTGGCTGGTCGACACCGGTCGGCTCGGCCGGCGCGGCGCGCTGGGCACGGACACGTTCAGCCCCGAGTCCGCGCTCGACGCCGAGTACCGGGTCTCCAAGCTGCTCTACCGCGAGCACCGGATCAGCCTGGAGGTCCTGGCGAACCTGGCCGAGCTGCCCGAGCAGGGCGCGCACGTCCTGGTCGGCGGCACGGTCAACCGCCGCGGTTCCGGCTCGCCCGCCAGCGTCTACGCCTTCGTGCCCAAGCGCTGACCCCTGGACGGCTGATCGCCGGGCGTCAGCCGCAGCCGGCCGGCGAGCAGCGCGGCCTGGACCCGGTTGTCCAGCCGCAGCTTCGCGGCGGCGAGCGCATCGCCGCCGCCGTCCGCGACGTGGTCGCTCAGGTGCCGCAGAACGTCTGGTAGGCGGCGGCGAAGTGCTCCGGCGCCGGTTCGGCGTAGCGCTCCAGGCCGGGGCGCTCGTCGAACGGGGACGTCACCGCGTCGAGCAGCCGACCCAGCGGGACCTGGTCGCCCTCCGTCGCGGCGGCGAGCGCCTCCTCCACCAGGTGGTTGCGGGGGACGTAGACCGGGTTGACCCGGCGCATGGCCGCGGCGTCGGGTCCGAGGGCGCGCCAGCGGGCCAGCCAGGCGTCGATCCCGGCCAGGTCGAGGAACAGCTCGCGCGCGGGCCCGGTGTCGCCGTCGGCCGCCGCGCCCAGGCGCCGGTGGAACGAGGTGTGGTCGACGTGGTTGTCGCGCAGCAGGGTGAGCAGGTCGTCCACCAGAGGCGCGGGCGGGGTGTCGGCGAGGCCGAGCTTCGCCGCCATGCCGGCCGACCAGGCGTCGTCGTACCGCCCGCGGAACGTGCCGAGCACCTCGACCGCCGACGCGACCGCCCGCTCCTCGTCCTCGGCGAACAGCGGCAGCAGCGCCTCGGCGAGCCGGGCCAGGTTCCACTCCGCCACGCGCGGCTGGTTGCCGTAGGCGTACCGCCCGGCGTGGTCGATCGAGCTGTAGACGGTGGCCGGGTCGAACGCGTCCATGAACGCGCAGGGCCCGTAGTCGATGGTCTCGCCGGAGATCGTCATGTTGTCGGTGTTCATGACGCCGTGGATGAAACCGACGAGCATCCACCGCGCCACCAGCGACGCCTGCGCCGAGACCACCGCCTCGAACAGGGCGAGGTAGCGGTTGCCTGCTTCCGCGGCCCCAGGGTGGTGGCGGGCGATCGCGTGGTCGGCCAGCCGGCGCAGCAGGTCGACGTCCCCGGTGGCGCGGGCGTACTGGAAGCTGCCGACGCGCAGGTGGCTGCTCGCCACGCGGGCGAGCACGGCGCCCGGCAGCACGGTCTCGCGGCGCACCGCCCGCCCGGTCGCCACCACGGCCAGCGAACGGGTCGTCGGGATCCCGAGGGCGTGCATGGCCTCGCTCACGACGTGCTCGCGCAGCATCGGGCCCACCACGGCCAGGCCGTCGCCGCCACGGGCGAACGGCGTGCGCCCGGAGCCCTTGAGGTGCAGGTCGCGCGTGCCGCCGTCGGCGTGGGCCACTTCGCCGAGGAGCAGGGCGCGACCGTCGCCGAGCCGTGGCGCGTAGTGGCCGAACTGGTGCCCGGCGTAGGCCTGCGCCACCGGGGTGACGCCGTCGGGGACGTGCTCGCCGACGAGCAGCCGCAGGCCTTCCGGGCTCCGCAGCCAGTCGGTGTCCAGGCCCAGATCGGCGGCCAGCCGCTCGTTGAGCACGAGCAGGGTCGGCGAGGGAGCGTGCTCGGCCTGCCACGCGAGGGCCAGCTCCGGGAGCGTTCGGGCGAAGTGGTCGCTCAGGGTGACGGTTGCCGGTGCGGTGCTCACCCGTTCCACGGTACGGCGTCCGCGTCACGGGTCCTGGTCGAAGGGCTCGAACACCGGGTCCTTCGCGGCGAGGTCCCAGCCGAGGACGTTGCGCTCGCTGCGGCTGGTCGCGAGTTCGAGCATCACCGCCGTCATCGACCGCTTCGTCCTCGTCCAGTGGTTGCCCCTGCTCAGGTGCACGACGTGCCAGTGGTCGGGGTCGGAGGTCCACGGCAGCCAGAACAGCGCCCCGCCCGCGACGTCGTCGGCGAACGGGATCACCCCGCGTGGCTCCGGGAACGGCGCGTAGGAGTCGTCGTACTCCCGCAACTCCTCCACCACGGTCAGCATCCGGTCGAGGTCGTCCTCGAACCCCGCCAGGGACCGCTGGTCCTGGACCGGGTTGTGGAGCCTGACGACGTCCCGGAACAACCCGGACGGGAACCGGGCCATGAACTCCTTGTAGTCGGGGGGGAAGCGGAAGCCCTCCCGGCTCTCGACCGCGGCCCAGTCGAGCTCGGGGGACACCCGGTCCCACCACTCGAGCGCCGCCGCGGTGCGGCTCACCGCGTCGTCCGGACCTGTCATCGCGCATCCCCCCTGGATGATCACCCGGACGCTAACACCAGCGGCCCGGTCGGGGTCCGCGATCGCGGACCCCGACC
>NZ_JBEOVG010000112.1:0-27460 GCF_040295345.1 Actinosynnema sp. NPDC002837 | reverse complement strand
GCGGGGACACCACACGCGTCGACCCGGACATCGCACTTCGCAGCGCTGCGCCCCGCCAGCCAAAGCTGACGGGGCGCATTCGCCAACAGCATCCCGGATCCGACCGGGTTCCGGGCCGTCGCCTCGGCCCCGATCGGAGCCGGTCGACCCTCCGCCACCGGCCCGCGGTCGGTGCGGTGCCTCGACCGCGCCACGGTGGCCGCCCGGCCCTCCCCCGGCCGGGGAACCGCGGCACGATCTCCGCGCTACCGGTCCGTGTCGCGCGCGGATCCGACGCGTGTCACGTCCGGAGGATTTTTCCGTTCGGGCTCAGCGGCAGCTCGTCGCAGTGCTCGAAGCGGTGCGGGAGCATGTAGGGGGGCAGGTGCTCGCGCACTAGGTCGATCAGGTGACTCACCGGCACCGGATTACCCGTGTAACGGGCGACGAGATCCGTCCGATCGCTTTGCGTGACCGCATTCACCACCGCATCGCGGACATCCGGGTGACGACACAGAACAGATTCCACCTCACCCGGCTCAATGCGGTAACCACGAATTTTCACCTGGTTGTCCACGCGACCAAGGAATAGCAGCCGGCCATTCTCCTCGGCGACCCGGTCGCCGGTCCGGTACCAATGCCGGTCGGTCGGCACGCGGTCCTCGAACACCCGCGCGCGGCCGCCCTCCCAGGCCGTGAACCGGCCCGCGTTGTCCGCCGGGTCGAGGTAGCCGTCGAACCGCTGCGGCCCGCGCACGCACAGCTCGCCCACCGGCGCCGGCCGGCCGTCCTCGTCCAGCACGACGTGCTCCATGTGCGGGTAGATCCGGCCGATCGGCACCGTGGGCAGCCCGTCCTCGTCCCCGGTGAGCTCGTGCCTGCTGACGGAGATCGTCACCTCGCTGGGGCCGTAGGAGTTCAGCAGGCGGCTGTTCGGCGCGGCCCGCCGCCACCGCGCGGCCTGGCCGGGCAGCAGCCGGTCCCCGCCGAACACGCTGCGCCGCAACGTCGGCATGCTGCCCGGTTCGAGCCCTTCCAGCCGTTCCGCGACGGCGATCGTCGACGGCACCGACCACCAGTGCGTGATGCGGCGGTCGCGCACGTACCCGACCGGTTTGAGCACCTCGTGCGGCTCGGGCACGACCAGCGTCGCGCCGGCCGTCCACGCCAGCCACATGTCCGCGACGGACGGGTCGAAGGTGAGGTCGAAGGTCTGCGACACCCGGTCGCCCGCCGCCATGCCGCGCCGCGGCCCGTTGAACCGGAGCCAGGGCAGCAGGTTGCGCCACCGGATCGGCACGCCCTTGGGCCGGCCCGTCGAGCCCGAGGTCGACACCACGTAGACCAGCGGGTCCGGGTCGTCGCGGGCAGGCGCCGGGGCGACCGGACCGGTCAGCGCCTCGTCCGGGGTGAGGGCCAGACCACCGCCCAGGGCGCTGAGCTGCGCGGTGTCGGCCGCGTCCGCGAGCACGAGGTCGACGCCGGCCGCACGCGCGAACAGCTCGTTGCGCGCCCGCGGGAACGCCGGGTTGAGCGGCACCACGGCCGCGCCCAGGCGCACGGCCGCCAGGTAGCCGGTGAACGCCACCACGCCGCGCGCGGCGAGCAGGCCCAGGCGCGCGGGCGGTCCGCCGTTGGCCCGCCCGACCAGACCCGCCACCCGCTCGGCGGCCCGCGCCAACTCCGCGTAGGTGAGCCTGCGGCCCTCCGCTTCGAGCGCCACGAACCCGCGGTGCGTGGCGGCGCTCGAGGTGAACAAGTCCCACAACGACACCACGCCCATTGGCGCCCTCCCGGTCCACCGCGGTCCGTTTCGGGTTTCTCCGACCGCCAGTGAACCACAAATTGCCGGCGGACCCGGACGGCGTATTCCCGGGAACGCGGTCGAGACCGATCGCCCGACGTGCACCGAATTGATCTTGGGCGCGTGGACCCCTTCCCCTCCCGATCCGTTGTGGTACGGTCCGACTGAATGGGGAAATTGACTGTCGGACGGTTCGGGGACCGGCTCGGTCGAATTTGCGGTGAGCCCTTTCCGGATCGTCTTGTGCCGATCGAGGGGGATGCGATAGTGGCGCTCGACCGTGACGAACTCCTGCTCGACCTGTGGCGGGAGGTCCTCGGACCGGCGACCGATCCCGCGGTGGGGTTCATCGAGGCGGGCGGGGACTCGTTCAAGGCCGTGCTGCTGGCCACGCGGGTGTTCGAGGCGACCGGGCGCGACCTGGACTACCTCGACGTGCTCCAAGCGGACGGGCTCGACGCGCTGCGGCTGCTGGTGACCGGCGCGGAACCCGCCGGGCCGCGCGGCTGAGCCGAGCGTCCCGCCCCGCCCCGTCCTGCCCCTCCCGTCCCGCACGGCACCGGTCTCGTCATCGTCGGGGGATCGCCATGTCCGACCGCTGGCCGCTCACGCCCAACCAGACCGAGCTCTACGTCGCCGACCAGAACGCCGACCACGTCGCCACCTACCACGCCGCCTCGGTGCACCGGGTGCCCGCCGACCTCGACGCCGCCGAGCTGTCCCGGCGGCTGGCGGCGATGGTCGCCGCCAACCCGCTCCTGGCCGCACGGGTGGCGTTCGACGCCGAGGGCGGCCACTGGGTGCCCGCGCGGCAGCCGGTGCTGCACGTGCGTTCGGCGGCGGGGCCGGACGCGGTGCGCCGCGAGTGCTCCCGGCCGTTCGCGCCGCACCGCGGGCCGCTGCTGCGCGCCGTCCTGCTGCGACACCCGGACCGCGCCGCGGAACTGGTGCTGGTGGCGCACCACCTGGTCACCGACGAGCGGTCGACCGAGCTGATGGCGCGCTGGCTGCTCGACGGGCAGCGGCCGGAGCCGGTGGAGGGCTACCGCGCGTGGGCCGAGCGGGTGTCCGTGCCGCCCGACCCGGCACGCGTGGCGGCCGTGCGCGAGTCGTTGCGCGACGCGGACCCGGACTTCTCGCTGGAGTGGGGCCAGGGCGACCCCGGCGCGGGCCGCACCTCGGGCGACCGGGCCGACCTGCGCCTGCCCGCGCGGACGTGGCAGGCGGTGCGCCGCAACGCCGCCGCGCTGGGCGTCACGCCGCACAGCGCGGTGCTCGCCGCGGCGGCCGTCGTGCTGGCCCGCAACAGCGGCGCGCGGGCGCCCGTGCTGGGCACCAACGTGTCGCGCCGGTCGGCCCGGCACGCCGACACCATCGGCTACTTCGGCGCGACCGTGGCCGTGCCGATCCCGGTGGACGAGGACGTCGACCTGGCGACCCTGCTGCGCGGCGCGCACGAGCGCTGCCTGGCCTCCTACCGGACCGCGGACCTCCCGCTGTCGGCCGTGTCGGCCCACGCGCCGCGGTGCGTGGTCGTGCCGCGGGCCGGGGGCACCGACGTGGACCTGGGCGCGGCGCAGTTCCCGCTGACCCTGTACGTGGCCGACGAGCCGGACGGCGGCGCGCACGGCCTGCTGCGGTTCCAGACCGCGGTGCTGCGCCGGGCCGCGGCCGAGCGGTTCTGCCGGCAACTGGCCGTGGTGCTGCGGGCGTTCGCCGACGACCCCGGCACGCCGGTGCACGCCGTGCCGACCATGGCCGAGCCCGACCTGGCCGCGACCCTGGCGCTGGGCCGGTCGCAGCCGCGCGCGGTGCCCGCGGCCACGATCCCGGAGCTGTTCGCCGCGCGCGTCCGGTCGGGGCCGGACCGGGTCGCGGTGACCGGCGAGGGCGGTTCGCTGACCTACGCGGAGCTGGACGACCGGGCCACCGGCCTGGCCCGGGCACTGGTCGGGGCGGGTGTCGCGCCGGGCGACCGGGTCGGCGTCCGGCTGGACCGCGACCCGCGGCTGGTGGTCGCGCTGCTGGCCGTGCTGAAGGCGGGCGCCGCGTACGTGCCGCTGGACCCCGGCCACCCGGCCGGGCGCACCGCGTTCGCCGTGTCCGACAGCGGGGTGCGGGTGGTGATCGGCGACACCGCGGGCGTGCCCGGCGCGACCGCGGTCCCGGTCGACTCGCGCGGCGTCGCGGAGCTGCCGGGGTCGCGGCACACCGATCCCGCCTACGTCGTCTACACGTCGGGCTCGACCGGCCGGCCCAAGGGCGTCGTGGCCACGCACCGCAACGTCGTGGCGCTGCTCGCGGCCACGTCCGAGGAGTTCGGGCTGGGCCCGGACGACGTGTGGACGCTGTTCCACTCCCCCGCGTTCGACTTCTCCGTGTGGGAGCTGTGGGGCTGCCTGCTCACCGGGGGACGGCTGGTCGTGGTGCCGCACTGGACGGCGCGCGACCCGGCGGCGTTCCACGACCTGCTGGCGCGGGAGCGGGTGACGGTGCTCAACCAGACGCCGTCGGCGTTCGCGCAGCTGCCGCCCGGTCCCGGCGACCTGTCGGTGCGGTTGCTGGTGTTCGGCGGCGAGGCGCTGGACGCGCGCGTGCTGCTGCCGTGGCTGGACGCCTACCCGCGGCGGCGGTGCCGGGTGGTGAACATGTACGGCATCACCGAGACCACGGTGCACTGCACGTGGCACGACGTGACCCGCGCGGACGCGCTGGCCGGACCGGCACCGGTGGGCCGGCCGCTGCCGGGGTGGGAGCTGCACGTGCTCGACGGGCGCGGGCGGCCGGTCCCGCCCGGCGTCGCGGGCGAGCTCCACGTCGGCGGCTCCGGGGTGACGCTGGGCTACCTGGGCCGGCCGGGGCTGACCGCGGCCCGGTTCGGTCCCGCCGACGCGGGCGCGCGGCGCTACCGCAGCGGCGACCGGGGCCGGTACCTGGAGGACGGCAGGCTGCTGCACCTGGGCCGCCTCGACGAGCAGGTGAAGATCCGCGGCCACCGGGTCGAGCCGGGCGAGGTCCGGTTCGCGCTGCTGGCCGACCCGAGGGTGACGGCTGCGGCGGTCGTGGTGCGCCGCTCCGGCGACGACACCGCGACGGCCCGGCTCGACGCCTACGCGGTGACCACGCGGCCGGCCCCGGACCTGCGCGCCTCGCTGGCGGCGCGGCTGCCCGACTACCTCGTGCCCGCGACGGTCACCGAGGTGGACGCGCTGCCGCTGACCGCGAACGGCAAGCTCGACCCCGATCGGCTGCCCCCGCCCCGCGCCGCCGCGTCCGCCGCCGCGCCGCCACCACCGCCGTCCGACGCGGTGGAGGCCCGCGTCCGGCAGATCTGGGAACGGCTGATGGGCACCGCGGTCGGGCCGGACGACAACTTCTTCGAGCTGGGCGGCAACTCGCTGCTCGCGGTCCGGCTCAACACGGCGCTGCGCGAGTCCGGCTTCGACTCGGTGCAGCTGCGCGACATCTTCCGCCACTCGACCGTGCGCAGGCTCGCCAGGGTGCTGCGGCGGAGCGCGCCGTGAAGGCCGCGACCGCGGCGCAGACCCGGTTCTACCTGCTGGACCAGCGCGACGGCGGCGACACCCGGACGCTGGTGAAGCACTTCGTGGCGCACGGCGCGCTGGACCCGGACCGGTTGGCCGCGGCGTTGCGCGCGGTGCTGGCCGCGCACCCGGCGCTGCGCACGTCGCTGCACCCCGGAGCGGACGGGCTGCGGGCGCGCGTGCACGAGGTGGCGGACGTGCCGCTGGTGGTGCGGACGGTCGGGGCCGACCACGTGGTGACGCCGGTGCGGAGGCCGTTCACGCACGGGACCGGCCCGTTGTGCGCGATCGAGGCGCACGTCGGTCCGGCGCGTGCCGACGTGGTCGTCACGGTGCACCACGCGGTGTTCGACGAGCCGTCGACCGCGATCCTGCTGCGGCACCTGGCCGCCGGTTACGCGGGCGGCCAGGTGCCGGCGCGCGAGCCCGCCCCGCCGGGTGACACCGGGGCCGCCCGGCGGCACTGGGCCGCGGCATTGGCCGACCTGCCGCCGGAGGACACCGCGATGCCCGTCACGGGGACGGGCGGCGAGCCGCGGCGGGGCGTGGTCCGGCTGCCGCTGTCGGCGGGGCGGTTGCGGGCGAGGGCGGTCGCATCCGGCGCATCGCCGTTCATGCAGGTCCTCGCGGCGCTCGGGCTCGCCCTCGGCTGGTACGCCGACCTCGACGACGTGCTGGTGGCCGTCGCGGTGGACGGGCGCGGCCCGGGTGATGACGAGGTCGTCGGCTGCCTGCAGAACACGGTGCCGGTCCGGCTGCGCCTGACCGGTGACACCACCGACGTGCTGGACCGTGCGCTGGACGGGGTGCTCGACGCCGTGGAGCACGCGGCGCTGCCGTTCGAGGAGATCGCGGACCTGGCGTCGGCAGGTGGCCCGCGGCGGGCGTTGACCCGGGTGCTGTGCGCCGAAGCCGGTGCGCCGCAACGGGTCGAGGCCGGTGGCGTGGTGTGGGAGGAGCCGCCCGCGCCACCGCCGCGCGACGCCGAGTACGACCTGGCGGTGACGCTCGCGCCGGGGCCGGAGCTGGTGGTCGAGCACCGCGTGGACGTGGTGGCCGCGCCGGTGGCCGGCCGGTTCGCCGAGGCGGTGGTGCGGGCGCTGGACGCGTTCGACGGACGGCCCGTCGCCGCGGTGGACCTGGCGGGCCCGGCCGACCGGGCGCTGGCGGCGGCGTTGGGCGAAGGCCCGCCGCCGCGGCCGACCCGCGTGGTGACGGAGTCGGTGGCCGACGCGCCGGCGGACGCCGTGGCGGTGCGCGACGACGCGGGCGCCGTGCTGACCTACGGGGAACTGTCGGCGGCCTCGGCGGCGTTGGCGCGGGCGCTGGTGTCGACGGGCGTGCGACCGGGCGACCGGGTCGGGATCTCGGTGCCGCGGTCGGTGGAGCTGGCGGTGGCGGTGCTCGGCGTGCTGCGCGCCGGCGCGGCGTACGTGCCGCTGCCGCCGGACCACCCCGCGGAGCGGTTGGCGCACATGGCGGCCGACGCGGACCTTCGGACGGTGGTGGGCGGTGCGCTGCCCGGGGTGCCGTCGGTGCCCGTGCGGCACGAGCCGGCCGACGGGCCCGACCTGCCGGGGATCACCCCCGGGATGCCCGCGTACGTGATCTACACGTCCGGCTCGACCGGGCGGCCCAAGGGCGTGGAGGTGCGCCACGGGAACGTGGCCGCGTTCCTCGGCGCGCTGGACGTGCTGCTGCCCGACGCGCCCGGCGTGGTGGTCGCGGCCACGGCGCTGTCGTTCGACATCAGCGTGCTGGAGCTGCTGTGGCCGCTCGCGCGCGGGCGCGCGGTGCTGATCACGGACCACCGCCGGGTGACCGCGGTGGCCGGGCGAGGCGCGTTGTACCAGTGCACGCCGACCGTGGCGCGCCTGCTGGCCGACGAGCCCGCGGGCCGGGCGTTCCTGTCGGGGCTGGGCGTCCTGTTGGTCGGCGGTGAGCCGTTGGCCGACGACCTGGCCGCCTCGCTCGTCGCCCTGGTGCCCGGACCGGTGTGGAACTGCTACGGCCCCACCGAGACCACGGTGTGGTCCACCGCCTGGCGGGTGCGGCCGGGCGTTCCCGTGCACATCGGGCGTCCGCTGGCCGGTGAGCGCTGCCTGGTCGTCGACTCGCGCGACCGCCCACGGCCGTTGGGCGTGCCGGGTCGGCTGCTGGTGTCGGGCGCGGGCGTGGCGGCCGGGTACTGGCGGCAACCCGGGATGACCGCGCGCCGGTTCCGCCCGGGTCCCGGCGGTGACCGGGCCTACGACACCGGCGACGAGGTCCTGGTCGACCCCGTGGAGGGGTTGCGCTTCGTCGGGCGGGTGGACGCGCAGGTCAAGGTGCTGGGGCAGCGGGTCGAGCCCGGTGAGGTGGAGGCCGTGCTGGCGGAGCACCCGGCGGTGCGGGCGGCGGTCGTGGCGCCGGCGTTCGACCGGACCGCGCTGGTGGCGTACGTGGTGGCGGACGGCCCGGTCGACGACCTGGACGCGCACGCCCGCCGGTTCCTGCCGCCGGCCATGGTGCCGGTGGCCTGGCACGTGGTGCCCGAGCTGCCCCGGACACCGCACGGCAAGCTCGACCGCGCACGGGTGGCCGAGTGGGCGTCCCGCCTGCGGCCGGAGCACCCCGGCGGTCGGGACGCGGCCGACGTGCTGGCGCTGTGGTCGCGCGTGCTCGGCCGGCCGGTGTCCGATGTGGACAGCACGTTCTTCGAGCTGGGCGGCAGCTCGGTGCAGTTGTTGCGCGTGGCGGCGGCGTTGCGGGAGCGGTACCCGTCGGTGGCGGTGGCTGACCTGTTCCGGCACGTCACGGCGCGGTCGCTGGCCGCGCACCTGCGCCGGGGCGGACCGGCCGAGGCCGGGTCGGGGCGCGGTGCGGCGCGGGCCCGCGCGGTGGCCGGCTGGACACGACGAGGGGAGCGGACGTGAACGTGGCCGTGGTGGGGCTGGCGGTGCGGGTGCCCGGCGCCGGTTCCCCCGAACAGTTCTGGGACAACCTGGTGGCGGGCCGGGTGTCGTTGCCCGGGACCGGTCCGGACGGCGTGCCGGTGGCCGGGCGGCCGCCGCGCGTGCGGGAGTTCGACGACGGGTTGTTCGGGCTGTCGGCGGCCCAGGCCGCCGCGACCGACCCCCAGCACCGGGTGCTGACGGAGCTGGCCTGGGAGGCGTTGGAGCGGGCCGGGATCGACACCACGCGGTCGTCCGACGTGGTGGGCGTGTTCGCGGGCAGCGGTCCCGACACCTACCTGCACCGCAACGTGCTGCCCGCCGCGGACGTGGTGCGGGTGACCGGGGAGCAGCAGGTGCGGCTGGGCAACGACCGGGACTTCCTGGCCACCGGCCTGTCCTACCGGTTGGGCTTCACCGGGCCGAGCATGACCGTGCAGACCGCGTGCTCGACCTCGTTGGTGGCGGTGCACCAGGCGGTGCGGGCGCTGCTGACCTACGAGTGCGACGTGGCCCTCGCGGGCGGGGTGACGGTGCAGCTGCCGTTGGCGGGCCGCTACACGCCGGTGGAGGGCGGGATCACGGCGGCGGACGGGCGCTGCCGCCCGTTCACCGAGGGCAGCGGCGGCACCGTGCCCGCCGGCGGCGCGGGGGTGGTGGTGCTGCGGCGGGCGGCGGACGTGCGGCCGGGTGAGCCGGTGCTGGCGCACATCGTCGGCACGGCGGTGAACAACGACGGCGCGGACCGGATGAGCCTGGTCGCGCCGAGCCCGCGCGGGCAGGCGGCCGTGCTGCGGGAGGCGTTGGAGGTGGCCGGGCTGACCGGTGCGGACGTCGGGTTCGTGGAGACCCACGGCACCGGGACGGCGCTGGGCGACCGGGTGGAGCTGTCGGCGTTGGCGGAGGTGTACCGGGGCGGGCGGTGCGCGTTGGGCGCGGTGAAGGCGAACGTGGGCCACACCGACACCGCCGCCGGGGTCGTCGGCCTGGTCAAGGCGGTGCTGGCGCTGCACCACGGCATCGTGCCGCCGACGCCCCGGCAGCCCGGCGACGGTCCCGACGTGGAGCTGGGCCCGGACCTCTTCCTGCCGCGCGAGGCCGTGGCGTGGCCCGCGGGCTCGCCGCGCCGGGCGGCGGTCAGCTCGTTCGGCTTGGGCGGCACCAACGCGCACGTCGTCCTGGCCGATCCGGCCGCCGCCGATCAAGAGTCGGCCACACCCCCGACCGACGGCACCGCAGAGCCCAGCCGGGAATCGGCCGAAACCCGCACGGAGCCGGCCGACCTCTCCCCCGTCGTCCTGTCCGCCGCGACCGAGGAAGCCCTGCGCGAGCAGGGGCGTCGGCTGGCCGCGTGGCTCGACACCGGGTCCACTCCCCTGCCCGAGGTCGCCGCCGCGCTGTGGCACCACCGTCGGCAGCTCACCTGGCGGTGGGCGGGCGTGGCGGGTGATCGCGGCTCGTTGCGCACCCGTCTGTCCGAACTGGACGGTGTGCGCGAAGCCGTGCCGGAGCCCGGGTTCGCGCTGCTGCTCCCCGGTCAGGGTGGTCGCGTCGCGGGGATCGGGATGCTGCGGCACGACGGGTTCCGCCGGGCCTTCCACCTCGCGGCCGACGCGGTGCGCGAAGGCGGCGGCCCGGTGTTGCACGACCTCGCCGACTGGTCGCCGGACGACCGCCGGTTCGGCCGCACGGCGGTGGTCCAGCCCTTGCTGTTCGCCTTGCAGTGGGCGGCCTTGGGCACGCTCGCCGACCGGGGGTTGCGGCCGGACCTGCTGCTCGGCCACAGCGTCGGCGAGCTGGTGGCCGCCGCCCACGCGGGGGTGTTCTCGTTCGCCGACGCGGCCCGCGCGGTCGTGGCGCGCGGCGCGGTGATGGAAGCGGCTCCCGCCGGCGCGATGGTCGCGGTGCGGTTGGGCGAGGAGGAGGCCCGCGCCTTGGCCGACGGGCACGCCGTGGAGGTGTGCGTGGTCAACGCGCCCGACAACACCGTGCTCGGCGGTCGGCCGGCAGCGGTCGAGGCCGTGGTGCGGCGGTGCCGGGAACGGGGCGTCCAGGCGACCCGGCTGTCCGCCGGGCACGCGTTCCACTCCGTCGACATGGCCGAGGCCGCCGAGGAGTTCACCCGCTTCCTGACGACCATCCCGCTGTCCGCGCCGCGGCACGTGGTGCTGTCGAACACGACCGGCGACGTGCTCACCGCCGACCAGGCCACCGATCCCGCGTACTGGGGTGCGCAGGTCCGCCGCACCGTCCGGTTCCACGACTGCGTCCGCGCGCTGCTCGACCACCGGCCGGACGTCGTGGTGGCCCTGGACCGGGACGGCGCGGTCGGCAGGCTGGCACGCCAGGCGGCCCGCGCCGCCGGGCTCGCGCCGCTGGTGCTGGACTTGTTCGGCGGGCGCGGTGCGGTCGACGAGCCGCGCGGGCACGCCGAGGCCATCGCCCGCACGTGGACGGCGGGCCTCACGCCGACCATGCCCGCGCCGCCGACCCGCCCGGTCCCGCTGCCGACCTACCCGTTCGCCGACCGGGTGCACTGGCTGGGCGACGAGCAGGACGCACCGCCCCCGCGGCCCGAGGTGGTGACGCCCGTGCCCGCCGACGACCTGGAGGACCGGGTGATCGCCTTGTGGCACAGCGCCTTCGGCGGACCGCCGCTGCGGCCGGAGGACAACTTCTTCGAGCTGGGCGGCACGTCGTTGCAGGCCGCCCACCTGGTCGCGGCGGTCAACGAGGACCTGCTGCTCGACGTCCGGCTGCACGACCTCTACGAGTGCTCGACGCTGGGCGACTTCGTCGCGCGGGTGCGCGAGATCGTGGCGGGCCGCGACGACGAGGAGCTGCTGAGGCTGCTGGACGAGCTGGAAGCCGAGGAGGAGGCGCAGCGATGACCACACCGGCGCAACGGCTGCGCGCCCTGTCGCCCGAGCAGCGGCGGCGGCTGCGGGAGAGGTTGGGCGCGCAGGCGGGACCGCTGCCGAAGCGGTTGAGCCTGTACTTCTTCGCCAGCGCCGACAGCATGGCCGCGGCCGACTACTACGACCTGGTGCTGACCGCCGCGACGGCCGCCGACCGGGCGGGGCTGCACGCGGTCTGGCTGCCGGAGCGGCACTTCGTGGACTTCGGCGGCTTCTCGCCGAACCCGGCGGTGCTGGCCGCGGCCGTGGCGGCGCGCACCACTCGCCTGCGCGTGCACGCCGGCAGCGTCGCCGCGCCGCTGCACCACCCGGTGCGGGTGGCCGAGGACTGGGCGCTGGTGGACAACCTGTCCGGCGGCCGGGTCGGCGTCTCGTTCGCCAGCGGCTGGCACCCGGACGACTTCGTGCTGGCCCGGTCGGGCTTCGACCGGCGGCGCGAGGTGACCGCGGAGGCGGTGGACCTGGTGCGCCGGTTGTGGCGCGGTGACGTGGTGCGCCTGCCCACCACCGCGGGCGGCGACGCCGAGGTGCGCGTGAGCCCGCGCCCGGTGCAGCCGACCCTGCCGGTGTGGCTGACCGCCGCGGGCAACCCGGCGACGTTCGTCGAGGCCGGCCGCACCGGCTGCGGCGTGATGACCGCGCTGCTGGGCCAGACCCTACCGACGTTGCGCGACAACGTCGCCCGCTATCGGCAGGCGTGGCGGGAAGCCGGACACGACGGCGACGGCGACGTGGTGGTGATGGTCCACGCGCACGTCAGCGACCGGCCGGACCTGGAGGAGTTCCTGCGCCCGGCGATGCACCGCTACCTGGCCGCGTTCCGCAGGCAGACCGGTGGCGCCACGGACGAGGTGTTGCTGGAGGAGGCGTTCCGCAGCTACCTGCACGGCCCGCTGTCGCTGCTGGGCGACCGCGACAAGGCCCGGTCGACGCTGCGCGGGTTGGCGGCGGCGGGCGCGGACGAGGTGGGGTGCCTGGTGGACTTCGGCCTGCCCGCGGCCGACGTGCTGGCGGGGCTGCCCGCGCTGACCGCACTGGTGTCGGACGAGGAGGCGGCATGAGCACCGACGCGATCGACGCGCGACTGGCCAGGCTGACCCCGGCGCAGCGCGCCGCGCTCGCCGGACGCCTCGCCGCGGCCAAGGCCGGACCGCCGCTCGCACCGCGTCCCGGCCCGCGCGAGCGGTTCCCGCTGGGGCTGGACCAGGAGCGGCTGTGGGTGCTCGACCGGCTGGACCCGGGCGCCACCACGTACTCCCTCAGCTTCGGCCTGCGGTTCCGGGGCAGGCTGGACGTGCCGGCCCTGGTCGCCGCCGCACGGGCCGTGGTCCGCCGGCACGAGCTGCTGCGCAGCACGGTCGAGGTGCGGGACGGGCGGCCGGAGCTGCGGGTGCGCCCGGACGCGCCGGTGGCCGTGCGCGAACTGGACCTGCGCGGCGCGCCGGACCGGGAGCGCCGGCTGGCCGAGTTCGTCGCCGAGCAGGTGGGCACGCCGTTCGACCTCGGCGCCGGTCCGCTGCTGCGGCTCGGCGTGGTGCACCTGTCCGACGACGAGCACCAGGTCTGCGAGACCATGCACCACTCGGTCACCGACCAGTGGTCCTACGTCCGGCTGAACCGGGAGCTGCTGGAGCACTACCGCGCGGCGCTGGAGGGACGCGCGCCCGACGTGCCCGACCTGCCGGTGCAGTTCGGCGACTTCGCGCACTGGCAGCGGGAGCTGTTCGCGGGCGACGCGGGCCGCCGGCACCGGGAGTTCTGGCGCGATTACCTGGCGGGCGCGCCGACCTCGTTGCCGCTGCCCTACGACGGCTCGCCGGACACCGACGACCACGCCGGCGCGCACCACCAGTTCCGGCTCGACGAACGGGTCGGCGCGGCGTTCCTGCGGCACACCAGGGCGCGGCGGACCACGCTGGCGACGTCGCTGCTCGCCGTCTACGCGGCGCTGCTGTTCGAGGAGACCGGTCAGCGGGACCTGTCCATCGGGCTGCCCAGCGTCACCCGCGGTCGGCCGGAGACCCAGGACCTCATCGGCTTCCTGCTGACGAACGTGCCGGTGCGGGTGCGGTTGCCCGAGCGCCCGACCCCGGACGACGTGCTGGCCGCGACCGCGGCCGGTTCGGCGGCCGTCGCCGAGCACCGGGAGGTGCCGTTCGCCGAGATCGTGGCCGCGGTGTCACCGGACCGCTCGGCGACCCGCTACCCCCTGTTGCAGACGATGCACCTGGTGCTGGACTTCGACGACACGATCTTCCAGGTGCCCGGCGCCGAGGTGTACGCCAACGGCGTCAAGGACGGCGTGTCGCCGATGGACATCACGGTCGGCTGGTGGCAGGCGGGCGACGTGCTCTACGGGCGGTTCGAGTACCGCACCGCCCTGTTCGACGCGGCCACCGTGGACCGGCTGACCCGCCGGCTGCTGCGCCTGGTCGAGGTGTTCGTCGACGAGCCCGGCACGCCGCTGCGGTCGCGGGCGGTGGTCGCCGCGCCGCCGCCCCCGGTGCTGGCCGTCCCGACGCGGTCCGTCGCCGCGGACGCCGATCGGCTGGAGCTGGCGCGGCGGGCGTGGCAGGAGGTGCTCGGCCGGGCCGACGCCGCGCCGGAGGACGTGTTCTTCGAGCACGGCGGGACGTCGGTGCTGGCCGTCCGGTTGGTGGACCGGCTGCGGGCCGCCGGGTTCGCGGCGACCGTGCGCGACGTGTTCGCCCGGCCGACGCTGGGCGGTCTGGCCGCGTTGCCGGAAGCCGCGAAGGGTGAGGCCCCGCGCCCCGCCGCCGACGTCGCGCCCGCCGGACCCGAGCAGGACCTGCTGCTGCGGGCCGGGCTGCCCCGGGTCGAGCGCTGGGCGCACACCGCGGTGCTGGCGGCGCCCGAGCCGCTGGACCACGCACGGCTGCGGGACGCGGTCGCCGCCGTGGTCGCCGCGCACCCCGGCCTCCTCTCGCGCTTCACCCGCGAGGGCGAGGAGTGGGTCGTCCGCACGGGTGACCGCTGGGACTGGCGGGTGTCCGCCGGCGGGACGCCGGAAGAGGTCGCGGCGGCGCAGCGCGCGGGCTTCGACGTGGCGGAGGGTCCGCTGTTCGCCGCGTGCGCGCTCGGGCCGGACCGGGTCGTGCTGACCGCGGCCCACCTGGTGATCGACGGCCTGTCGTGGGCCGTGGTCGTGGACGACCTGGCCCGCGCCTACGCCGGTGGCGCGCTCGTGCCCGAGCCCGTCGCGCCGGCGGCGCACTCCGCCGCGTTGCGCGAGGTGTCCGCACGGCCGCAGGAGGGGTACTGGCGGGCGCAGCAGGAGGCCGTCACGCCGTTCACCTGGGGCACCGGCGAGCCCACGAGGCAGGGTGACGTGGTCGAGCTGGAGACCGTCGTGCCGCTGCCCGGACCGGGCACGTACCGCGCGGAGGCGGCGACGGCGGTGGCGCGCGCCTTGCGGCCGTGGACCGAGCGGGTCGTGCTCATGGTGGTGGGGCCCGGCCGGGAGACGCCGGCCGCGCTGCCGGAGTGGGACGCCGACCGCGCGGTGGGCTTCCACGCCTGCTCGTACCCCGTGGTGCTGCCGGTGACCGGTGGCGACCCGGCCGACGACCTGGCCGCGGTCGGTGCGGCGCTGCGCGCGGTGCCCGACGGCGGAAAGGGGTTCGGGCTGCTGCGGGCCGGGCCCGACCCGGTGCTCGCGGACGTGACGCCCGCGGTGAGCTTCAACTACCTGGGCGCGCTCACCGGCCCCGGTGCGGGGTACCTGACCCGGGTCGCGGAACTGGGGCCCTCCGACAACGACGACTTCACCCGGCCGACCGAGCTGGACGTCGTCGCGGCGCTGGAGTCGGGGAACCTGGTGTTCCGCTGGCGGTTCAGCCCGCGCGCCGTGCCGGAGGCGGTCGTGCGCGAGGTCGCCGACCGGACCGCGGCCGCGTTCCGGGACGTGGTGTCGCCCGACGACGACGTGCCGGGCGAGACCGGGATCCCCGACACCCGGATGGACCGGCTGTTCGCCGAGCTGAGCCGGGCCCGGCGGGGCGCGCGGTGAGCCGGCGGCCGTTGGTGGCGCTGCTGAGCGCCAACTACCTGTCGTGGTTCGGCAACGCGGTCTCGTTGGTCGCGGTGCCGCTGTACGTGCTGGAGGAGACGGGCAGCGCGGGGCAGACCGGGCTGGCCGGGTTCGCCAACACCCTCCCGCTGGTGTTCGCGGGCGCGGTCGGCGGCGTGCTGGTCGACCGGTTCGGCGGCCGTCGCGTGGGTGTGGTGTCCGACCTGCTGGCCGCCGTGGCCACCGCGGCCGTCCCGCTGCTGCACGGCACGGTCGGCCTGCCGCTGCCGGTGCTGCTGGCCCTGCTGTTCGGCCGGGCGGTGGCCGCGACGCCCGCCGGCACCGCCCGGCTGAGCCAGCTCGCGCCGCTGGCGGACGCGGCCCGGGTGCGGCGGGAGACCGCCAACACCGTGCACCAGTCGGCGCAGCGGCTGGCGCTGCTCCTCGGCCCGCCGCTGGCCGCCGCGCTGGTCGCGGCGGTCGGCCCCGCGCCGACGCTCTACCTGGACGCCGGGTGCGTCCTGCTGGCGGCCCTGGTGACGTTGGTCGGCGTGCCCGCCACCGCGCCGGCCGCGCAGGAGCGGCTCGGGTTCGCCCGGCAGGTCCGCGAGGGCTTCGCGTTCGTGGCCGCGACCCCGGTGATCGGCGCGATCCTGGCCGTGGTGGTGGTGACCAACTTCGTGGACGACGCGTTCGCGCCCGTGCTGCTGCCCGTCTACGCCACGGAGGTGGCCCACGACGTGCGCGCCCTGGGCTGGCTGCTGGCGGCGGGCGGGCTGGGCGCGGTCGTGGGCACGTTCGGGTACGCGCCGGCCAGTCGCGGCCCGCTGCGGCACCGGTACGCGACGTTCGTCGGCTGCTTCGCGGTGGTGGCCGCGCTGCGGGTGGTGATGGTGCTGCTGCCCGGCGTGCCGCTGATGGCGGTGCTGGCGTTCCTGGTGGGGCTGGCGAGCGGCCCGCTCAACCCGCTGCTGACGACCGTGATGCAGGAGCGGGTGCCCGAGGCGTTGCACGGCCGGGTGTTCGGGCTGACGGGAGCGGCGGCCTTCGCCGCGGTGCCGGTCGGCGTGCTGACGGCCGGGTGGTCGGTGGAGGGCGTGGGACTGCGCTGGACGCTGGCCGGGTTCGCGGCGGTCTACCTGGTGCTGGTGGCGGTGGCGCTGCGGTTGCCCGCGCTGCGCCGGTTGGACGTGCACGGGGCGGACGAGGGGGCGCGGCGGTGACGGGGCGGTTGTCGGGCAAGGTCGCGGTCGTGACCGGGGCGGCGCGCGGTGTCGGCCGGGCGTGCGCGACGGCGTTCGCGGCCGAGGGCGCGGACCTGGTGCTGGTGGACGTGGCGCGCGACGTGCCGGGCGTGCCCTACCCGCTGGGCTCCGAGAGCCAGCTGGAGCACACCGCCGAGCTGTGCCGCGAGCGCGGCGCCGAGGTGCAGGTGTCGATCGCCGACGTGCGCGACCTGGCCGCCGTGCGCCGGCTGGCGGACGCGGCGCTGGACCGGTTCGGCGCGGTCGACGCGGTGGTCAACAACGCGGGCGTCGCCGCGCCGTCGGGCAGGCCCGCGCACGAGATCGCCGAGGACGAGTGGCTGCTGATGCTCGACGTGGACCTGAGCGGCGCCTGGCGCGTCACCGCGGCGTTCGCGCCGGCCATGCTGGAGCGGCGGTCGGGCAGCGTGGTCAACGTCGCCTCCACCGCCGGGCTGGTCGGCTACCGGCACTTCGCCGGGTACGTCGCGGCCAAGCACGGCCTGGTCGGCCTGACGAAGGCGACCGCGCTGGACTTCGCGCCGCTGCGGGTGCGGGTCAACGCCGTGTGCCCCGGCAACGTCCGCGACGACCCCGACGTGGAGGGCCGCATGCTGTCGGAGATCGCGCGCAGCCTGGACGTGCCGGTGTCCGAGCACGAGGCCGCGTTCCTGGCCGACCAGCCGATGAACACCCTGGTCGACCCGGCGGACGTGGCCGCGGCGGCGGTGTGGCTGGCCTCGGACGAGACGCGGCACGTGACCGGGACCGTGGTGACCGTCGACGCCGGCTACTCGGCGAGGTAGCCGTGGCCGAGCGCGCGTCCGCCGCGGAGCGGAGGTTCTGGTTCGCCGAGCGGGTCCGACCGGGCGCGCCCGCGGCGATCGCGTTCGGCCGGGTGCGGGTGGACGGTCCGGTGCGGGAGGCGGAGCTGCGGGCGGCGGTCCGGGCCGTCGTCGCCCGGCACCCGGCGTTGCGCACCGCGTTCGCGGTGGCCGGCGGCGACCTGGTGCGCGAGGAGCGGGACGTGCCGCGGGACGTGCTGCGCGTGCTGCCCGCCGGGACCACGCCCGACCGGGCGTGCGGCGAGCTGGCCGCCCGGCCGTTCGACCTGGCGGCGGGCCGGGTGTTCCGGGCCGCGCTGGTGCCCGACGGGCAGGGGGCCGTGCCTGTTCCCGGGGCGGACCTGCACCTGGCCGTGCACCACGCCGTGTTCGACGGGTTGTCCGAGGAGGTGTTCACCGCCGACCTGGCGCGGGCGTACGGGGTGGCGCTGGCCGGTGGCGTGCCCGCGTTGCCGCAACGCCCTCGGCTGCCCGCCGCCGACCCGGACGACGCGCGCGCCGAACGGCTCGCCGCGTACTGGCGCGAGGCGCTGGCCGGCGCGGGCGACCTGCCGGACGGCGGGGTGGGGCTCGGCCTGCGCGACCTGGCCGAGGACCGGCTGGTCGAGGCGCCGCTGACGTGCGAGCCGGCGCCGGTGCGCGAGGCGGCGCGGCGGCTGTCCTGCTCGCCGTTCGCGGTGCTGCTCGCCGCGTACGGCCGGGCGTTGGCCGAGCTGACCGGGGTGGCCGACTTCTGCGTCGGCACGGCCGTCGCGGTGCGCCCGCCCGGCGCGGAGGACGAGGTGGGGTGCGCGCTGAACATGCTGCCGATCCGGGTCCGCGACCCGCGCGGACCGGGCGCGGTGACGCGGGTGTGGACGGCCCTGGTGGGCGCGCTCGGGCACGCCGACCTGCCGTTCGACCGGATCGTGGCGGCGGCGCGGCCGGGCCGGGGCAGGCGGATGCCGGTGTACCAGGCGTCGTTCGCCTTCCAGAGCTGGACCAGGGCCCGGCACCGGGCGGGGCCCGCGGTGCTGCGGTCGGTGCCGGTGCCGCAGCGGGGGCTGCAAACGGAACTGCTGCTGGAGCTGCGCGACGAGGGCGAGCGGTGGCGCGGCCAGGTGCAGGCGGTGTCCCGGTCGTGGTGGGCGACCCGCCTGCCCGACCTGGCCGCGGCCTTCCGGCGGGCCCTGGCCGAGACGACCACGAGCTGACGCGAGGGGATTCGCCATGCCGACCACGATCATGTGCCTGCCGCACGCCGGCGCCGGGGCGAGTGTGTACCGACCGTGGCGCGACCACCCGTTCGAGTCGATCCGCGTCGCCCCGATCCAGCTGCCCGGTCGCGAGGAGCTGTTCGTCGAGGACTTCCACGCCACCATGGCGGACGCGGCCGAGGACGTCGCCGACCGCGTCCTGGCGCAGGCGGGCGACGCGCCGTTCGCCCTGTTCGGCCACAGCTTCGGCGCGGTGCTCGCGCACGAGGCCGCGCACGTGCTCGTCGCGCGCGGCAGGCCGCCCGCCCACCTGCTGGTCAGCGGCGCGCTGACACCGCAACGCGTGGCCGGCCGCATCCGCGTGTCCGAGGTGGACGACGACCGGCTGGCCGCCGGGGTGCGGGAGATGATCGGCTACGACCACGAGGCGTTGCGGGACCCCGACCTGCGCGAGTTGCTGCTGCCCGTGCTGCGGGCGGACATGCTGCTGCTGGAGCGGTTCCACCCGACCGGGGCCCGGTTGCCGCTGCCGATCACCGCCCTGCGCGGCGAGGACGACGTGATGGTGTCCGTGGCGGACGTCCGGGAGTGGGCCGACCGCACGACCGACCGGTTCGCACTGGTGCAGCTGCCCGGTGGGCACATGTACTTCACCGAGGCGTGGCCGTTGCTGTGGAAGACGATCGGGGCCGTGCTGTGACGCTGGAACGCGACGACCCGGAGCTCGCGGGCGCGCTGGCCGCGGACGCCCGCGGGCAGCGGGACACCCTGGCGCTGGTGGCGCACGCGAGCCTGGCCCACCCGTCGGTGCTGGCGGCGGCGGGCGCGGCGCTGAACAACGTGACCGCGGAGGGGTACCCGGGCGCGCGCTACCACCCCGGGGCGGCGTGGTTCGACGTGGTGGAGCGGTTGGCCGTGCGCCGGGCCAAGGCGGCGTTCGGCGCGCGGTACGCCAACGTGCAGCCGCACTCGTGCTCGTCGGCGAACCTCAGCGCGCTGGTCGGCCTCCTGCCGCCGGGCGGGGTGCTGCTGGGCATGGACCTCGACGCGGGCGGGCACCTCACCCACGGTTCGGCTGCGTCCGTGACCGGCACCCACTTCCGGGCCGTCGGCTACGGCGTGGACGCGGCCGGGCGGGTCGACTACGACCAGGTCGCCGACCTCGCCCGACGGCACCGGCCCGGCGTCGTCGTGGCCGGCGCGAGCGCGCACCCGCGGGCGCTGGACTACCGGCGGTTCCGGGAGATCGCCGACTCGGTGGGTGCGTACCTGCTGGCGGACATCTCGCACGTCGCGGGCCTGGTGGTGGCCGGCGAGCACCCCAGTCCGATCGACACGGCGCACGTGACCACGACGAGCACCTACAAGCAGCTCGGCGGACCGCGCGGCGGGCTGATCCTCATCGGCGCCGAGCACCGCGCCCCGGCGCCGGACGGCACGACGACGTTGGCGGGCCTGATGCAGCGCAGCGTGTTCCCGCGCACGCAGGGCACCCCGAACCCCGGCGCGATCGCCGCGAAGGCGCGGGCGCTGGACCTGGCGGGCCGCGCGGAGTTCCGCGAGTGGGCGCGCCGCGTCGTCGCCGACGCCGCCGCGCTCGCCGCCCGGCTCTCCCGGCTCGGGCACCGCGTGCTGACCGGCGGCACCGACACCCACATGGTGGTGCTGGACCTGCGCCCGCGCGGGGTGACCGGTGTGGTGGCCGAACGCGCCCTGGAGGAATGCGGGATCCTCGCCAACCGCAACCGCGTCACCGGCGACGACCGGCCGCCTCTGGTCGCGAGCGGGTTGCGGCTGGGCACGAACGTCGTGGCCCGGCGCGGCATGGGGCCGGGCGAGGCGGAGGAGTGCGCCGACCTGGTGGACGCGGTGCTGCGCGCGGTGCGCCCGCTGGACGACCGCCGCTACGACCTCGACCCGGAGGTGCGCGACCGGGTGCGGGCCCGGGTGGCGTGGCTGTGCGCGGAGTTCCCCGTCCCGTTCGAGTTGTCGGAGGTGCCCGCATGACCACGTCCCTGCCCACCGACCGGCCGCGCGGCCCCCGGTCCGCGCGGCGCTCGGCCGTGCTGCGGGCGGACCTGCCCGGCGAGCACCCGGTGGAGGCGCTGGTGGCCGCGTTCGCACTGCTGCTCGCCCGGTACACCGACCAGGACGTGGTGGTGTTCGACGGTCCTCGGGGCGCGGTGGCGGTGGACGGGTCCGGAGTGCCGCGCCCGGCGACCGGGCCGTGCCCCACGGCGTTGCTCGTCGAGGACGACGGGGTGGACCGCGAGCTGACCGTCGTCGTCGACGGCGGCGTCACCGCCCGGTACGACCCCGACCTGTTCGACGCGGACACCGTGCGGCGGCTGCTCGGCCACTTCGCGATGGCGTCGACCCGGCGGGGACGACCGGGCCTGTCGCTGCTCACGCCCGAGGAAGAGCACCGGCTGCTGGTCGAGTGGAACGACACCGCGGTCGCCCTGCCCGCCGACGGCTGCCTGCACGGGCACTTCGAGGACCGGGTGCGGGCCGCGCCCGACGCGGTCGCGGTGGTGCGCGGCGACCGGACGTGGACCTTCGCCGAGGTCAACCGCTCGGCGAACCGGCTGGCGCACCGGTTGCGCGGGCTGGGCGTCGGGCCGGGGGTTCGGGTGGGGATCTGCCTGGACCGGTCGCCCGACCTGCTGCCCGCCGTGCTCGGCGTGCTGAAGGCCGGTGGCGCGTACGTGCCGCTCGACCCCGACTACCCGCCCGCCCGGCTGGACCTGATGCGGCGCGGCGCGGGGCTGGCCGTCCTGGTCGGCCGCGCGGACCTGGCCGCGAACCTGCCCGACGACACGCCCGTCGTGCTGCTGGACCGGGACGCGGCCGTGCTGCGGGAGCAGCCGGAGCACGACCCGGACGGCGGCGCGGGACCCGACGACCTCTGCTACGTCATCTACACCTCCGGTTCCACCGGCGGCCCGAAGGGCATCGCGTTGCGGCACCGGGGCGTGCTGAACAACCTCGTGGACCTCAACACGCGTTTCGGCGTCGGCCCGGACGACCGGGTGCTCGGCCTGTCGTCGCCGAGCTTCGACATGTCCGTCTACGAGCTGCTCGGCATCACGATCGCCGGCGGCGCGGTGGTGCTGACCGGTCCCGACCCGGCACGGTGGGCGGCGGAACTGGCCGACCGGCCGATCACGGTGTGGAACTCCGCGCCCGCCCTGCTGGAGCTGGTGCTGGACCGGCTGGACCGCCCGCTGCCCCACCTCCGGGTGGCCATGCTGGGCGGCGACTGGGTGGCCGTGACGCTGCCCGACCGGCT
The DNA here is from genome assembly GCF_040295345.1 of Actinosynnema sp. NPDC002837. Taxonomy (NCBI): domain Bacteria; kingdom Bacillati; phylum Actinomycetota; class Actinomycetes; order Pseudonocardiales; family Pseudonocardiaceae; genus Actinosynnema; species Actinosynnema sp. NPDC002837. Next base: position 5,674 of record NZ_JBEOVG010000112.1, on the reverse strand, counting down.
GCGGCGGTTCGCGCCCGACGTGCGGATCGCGGTCCTGGGCGGCGCCACCGAGGCGTCGATCCACTCAACGGTGTACGAGGTGGGCGAGGTGGACCCGGCGTGGACGTCGATCCCGTACGGGCGGCCGATGGCCAACCAGCGCGTCTACGTGCTGGACCGGGCGATGCGGCCGGTGCCGGTCGGCGTGCCGGGCGAGCTGCACCTCGCGGGCACGGGCCTGGCGCGCGGCTACCTCGGCCCGCCGGAGCAGACCGCGCGGCGGTTCGTGACGTGGAGCTACGGACCCGTGCGCGACGAGCGCCTCTACCGGACCGGCGACCTGGTGAGGTACCGGGCGGACGGTCAGCTGGAGCTGTTGGGCCGCTTGGACTTCCAGGTGAAGCTGAACGGCGTGCGGGTCGAGCTGGGCGAGGTGGAGGCCGCGCTGAGGCAGGTGCTGTCCACGAGGGAGGTCGTGGTGACGGCGGCGGCGGACCCGTCCGGCGACCGGCGGCTCGTGGCCTACGCGGTGGCCCGGTTCTCCTCTGACGACGTGCGCGCGGCCCTCGCCGAGGTGCTGCCGCGCCGGCTGGTGCCCGCGCTGGTCGTGCCCGTGGACCGGCTGCCGTTGAGCCCGAACGGCAAGGTGGACCGACGGGCGCTGCCGGCGCCGGTGTGGCCCGTGGGCGCGGTCGCGCCCGCCGACCCGGTCGAGCGGCGCGTCGCCGAGGTGTGGCGGGACGCGCTCGGCCTGGCCGAGGTGGGCCGGGACGCCGACTTCTTCGCGCTCGGCGGTGATTCGATGAAGGCGCTGCGCGTGGCGCGGGAAATCCACCCGGACCTGACCATGGTCGACCTGTTCGCCCACTCGACCGTCGCGTCCCTGGCCGACCACCTCCGCTCCCTGCCCGAGCGCGACGGCCGGGGGTGACGGGCCGCCGGTCGGTGGCGCTCGATGGGCAGCCGATCACGCTTCTCGCCCGCGACCGGAATCAGTGGGCGACACCGGATCCCACTAACAGAGCAAAGGTCCGACCGACGCCCACCAAATGCCTTTCCGGAATCACCGGCGCTGAGCCGCGTGAGGCTTCTCAGCGCGGTCACGGTCAGGCTTCCCGCGCGGGCGGGGGTCAGGCTTCCGGCGCGGTCCTCGCCGGGCCCGGGAGCGGCGCCGGCACCGGCGGGACCTCGGTCGGGCGCAGGCCGGCCACCAGTTCGGCCAGGTCGGCGGTGGCGTCGTCGGCCTGGTCACGGGTGGCCGTGCACCTCAACCGCACGACGCCGCGCCGGCCGGGGTCCGCCGCGTCCGGCAGGGTCAGGTACTCCTCCACCCGGACGACCTCCTGCCCGGCGGTGGTCGTGAGGCGCAGCGACTGGGTGAGCCGCGGACCGTGGGGACCGGTCCCGTCGACGCGGTCGGTGACGGTCGCGGTCGGCAGGGCGGCGGCGGACAGGTCGGCCAGCTCGGCGGGCGTCCACCCCGCGTCGGGTTCGTCGATGACGATCGTGGCGGTGAAACCGGAGCCGTGGGTCGCGGTGGCGATCGCGACGAACGCCGCCCCACCGGCGCCGACCTCGTCGGGCGGCACCGGCAGCCAGCCCGGCGGGAGCCGGAACGCGATGGGCAGCGACAGTTCTCCGTTCACGGGTCACTCCGTTCGGGTCGAGTCGGTTCCGGCCGCCGCGGGTCAGAACGGGAAGAGGCTCCGTCCGATCTCCCCGAAGTCGAGCGCGATCTCGCCGTTCAGCGCGCCGCCGGCGATCGCGGAGGCGCCGACCTTGAAGCCCAGGCCGACCTTGCCGTTCTCGTTGATCACGTCGAGCGCGAACTTGGCGCCCGGCCCGACGTAGACCTCGGGCTGGGCGGAGACGGTGAGCGGTCCGAGCGAGTGCTCCAGCTCCGGGCCGCTCACCTGCACGCCGAACTGCGCTTCCAGGTCGATCAACGGGTCCTCGGACCTGGGCTGGTTGATCGCGCCGGTGAGGTGCAGACCGGCGGAGTACTCGCCCTCGACCGTGCCGTCGAACGCCTTCCAGGTGCCGTGATCGAAGTAGAAGTTCAGGTCGCCGCCGATGATCGGCCCGCCGGTGGCCAGCGACTCGGGGGTCGGCAGCCGGCCTTCGGGGTCGATGCCGGGCCCGTGGGACTCGATCGTCAGCAGCCGGAGGATCGCCTCGCCGGCGGCGTCGACGATCCGGTTGACGTAGTCGACGACCATCATGTCGCCGGGGTCGTGCGGGCTGATCAGGGCGGCCTCGTACAACGGCGAGTACGCGGCGACCACGTCGTGGATGCCCTGCTTGGTCCGGATCAGGCTGGTGGCGTAGTCCTCGGCCAGCACCGCCTGCTGGAGCTGCCGCTGCCCGAGCTGCTCGAAGGTCGAGCCGACCGCCGCCGCCTGCCCCTCCACCGTCTCCCCGCCGGTGTCCTGCCAGGACGCGTGCGCGGCCCGTCCCGAGGTGGTCACCTCCGCGCCGGCGTCGGTGACGGCGCCCGCCGCCCCGCGCCAGGCCGCGCCGAGCTGCTGCGCCACCACTTCGTCGTCGGGCGGCCAGGGGTCGTAGCGCGCCTTGACCTCCGCCCACAGTGGACCGCTCGGCTCCGGGGTGGTCATGCCAGTCCCTCGAACCGGTCGCGGCCGGTGGTGTCGGCCTGCACGTAGTCCGCGGTGCTCGCCAGTCCCGCACCCGCCAGCCTCTCCGACGCGGGCACGTGCCGGGAGACGTCACGCGCGACCTGCTCGGCGCCGACGCGGTACCTGCCCATGAACGCCTGCCCGAGCACGCCCCGGCCCAACTGGCCCTCCAGGCTGCCGATGGTGGTCGCGGCGCTCGACCAGGCCGTGACCGCGCCCTGCCCGGCCGTGTCCATCCGGGACATCGCCTGCTCCACGCCCGCGGTCTCCATCTGCGCGCCGTCGGCCGATGAGGTCATCGCTGCTCCCCCTGTCGTATCCGGCGATCCAGTTCGGCCAACGCGAGGTCGAACCTCAGGTCGGCGGTGTCGGGGTCGGCATCGGCGGGCAGGAACCGGGACACCACCTCGAACGCGGCCCGGGTGGCCTCCCGGTTCGCCGCCTGCACGGTCTGCAGCACGGTCCGCGCCAACGCGGCCGAGTCCGGATCGCGGTGGACCCGCGGGTCCAGGCGGAGGCCGATCAGCCGCCCGCCCGCGTCGACCGTCGCCTCGACCAACCCGTCGTCCGACCAGGCCGTCGCCCGGCTCCGCGCGCGCACCTCCCGGATCCTGCGGAACTCCTCGGCCAACCGCACGTACCCGGAGTTGGCCGAGGAAGGCAGCAACGCGTCCATGCCCACCCCCCGTGATCGACTCTGATCGGAGTATCCGGCCACACCACTGCGCACGGACTGCCCCTGACCGGTTCCGGCCACGGCGCTTCGCCTCGCGTGCCCGTTCCGCCGTCCTGGTCAGCGGGCGGGTTCGGGCTCGGCCTGCAGCTGCCGGACGGAGCGCACGGTGAGCGCCAGTGGCGCGCTCAGCACAGCGATCGCCGCGCCGGCGAGGAGGACGGCGTCCGTGCCGACGAGCTCGGCCGCCGGTCCGGCCAGGGCCATGCCCACGGGCGCGGCGGCCAGGCCGACGACGGAGGAGAAGCCGGTGGCCCTGGCGACGAGGTCGGCGGGCACGTGCACCTGCCGCGCGGTCTGGGTCAGCACCGCGTAGAGGCCGGCCTGCACCCCGGCGGGAACGGCCGCCGCGACGAGCACGGGTACCGGCGCCCCCGCGGCGAGCAGGGCCAGCAGCGGGGCCAAGGCGACCGGGATGGCGCAGGCCACCACCAGCGGGCGTCGCGGTCGCCAACGCAGGGCAAGGACGCTGCCCAGCAACGCGCCGACGGCGTAGCCGTTGGCGATGAACCCCCATGCCAGCGCACCACCCAGTTGCTGATCGGCGAGGACGGGAGCGAGGACCAGGAACGGGGAGATGCACGCCCCGTTGATGACGGCGACCTGGATCGTGATGGCCTGCAACCAGGGGCGGGCGCGGAAGTCGCGCCACCCGTGCCGCGCGGCGTCGAGCAGCGCGGGTCGTGGGGGCACCGGCCGGTCGGGGACCTTCAGCGCGACGAGCGCGGCGGCGCTGACCGCGAACGTGGCCGCGTCCACGGCGAAGGACACGCCCGCTCCGACCGTCTCCACCAGCACCGCGGACACCACCGGGGCGAGGAGCGTCGCGGCGTTCTGGGCGGCGTTGACCAAGGCGTTGGCCTGACGCCGCCGCTCTTGGGGCACCACGTCGACGACCAAGCCCGCCGCGGCGGGGGCGAAGAAGGCGTTCGCCGTGCCCGCCACCGCTTGCAACGCGGCCAGGTGCCACAGCGTCCCCGCACCGGTGATCAGCAGCACGGCCGTCAGGCCCTGGGAGGCGCAGCGGACGACGTCGGCGGCGAGCATGACGGCCCGACGCGACACCAGGTCGCCCACCACCCCGCCGACGAGCGTGAACACCACCACCGGCAACCGGCCGACGAGCAGCACCAGCCCGACCTCGGTCAGCGACGCGCCGAGCCGCAACGAGCCGAACACCAGCGCCATGCCGATGAGGCCGTCACCGAAGTGGGAGGAGGTCCGGGCGATGAAGTACCAGCGGAACGCCGGGTCGCGCAGCAGCGCGGGCACAAGCCGGGGCATGGAACCACACGTTGCCGGCACCCACCGACAATTCGCGGAACCGCGGATCGGTCACAACGACCGAATCGCCGGCCACGTTCGGAGAACCCCGGCAGCTGATGACGCACGCTCGCCCGGTGAGTCCTGGCGCAGGAGGGGACGCCGCCGCGCGGACGCGGCGGCGTCAGGGTCGAACTACGTCACGCAGCCTGGTCAGGCGGCTCCATCGCTCCCGTCATGATGGCGACCGCGTCGGCCATGGAGATGGTCTTCGGGTCGACCACGGCCTTGCGGCGGCCGAGGCGCTGGATGTGGATCCGGTCGGCGACCTCGAAGACGTGCGGCATGTTGTGGCTGATCAGGATGACCGGCAGGCCGCGGTCGCGGACGTGGAGGATCAGGTCCAGCACGGCGCGCGACTCGCGCACGCCAAGCGCCGCCGTCGGCTCGTCCATGATGACGACCTTGCTGCCGAAGGCGGCGGCCCGGGCCACCGCGACGGCCTGCCGCTGCCCGCCGGACAACGTCTCCACGGCCTGGCCGGGGTTCTGGATCGTCATGATGCCCAGCGCGTCGAGCTGCCGCCGTGCCTCCTCGCGCATGCCGTTGCGGTCGAGCATGCGGAACACCGTGCCGAGCACGCCCTTGCGGCGGCGTTCACGACCCAGGAACAGGTTGCTCGCGATGTCCAGCGACGGCGAGACGGCCAACGACTGGTGCACGGTCTCGATGCCGGCGTCCCGCGCGTCGATCGGCGAGGTGAACGCCACCGGTGCGCCGTCCACCAGGATCTCGCCCTCGTCCGGCACGACCGCGCCGGACAGCGCCTTGATCAGGCTGGACTTCCCGGCCCCGTTGTCCCCGATGACGGCCAGGATCTCGCCGGGCAGCAACTCCAGGTCCGAGCCCGACAGCGCGGTCACGCGGCCGTAGCGCTTCACCAGCCCGCGGGCCTGCAACACCGGTGTGGTCACTAGTGCACCCTCTTCCGTGCGGGCGCCTGGGTGGCGCTTGTGGTAGGAACCAGGCGGAAGTCGGGGTGACGGCCCGGTGTGGCCGCCCT
>NZ_JBEOVG010000111.1:0-28158 GCF_040295345.1 Actinosynnema sp. NPDC002837 | reverse complement strand
CGGCAGGCCTGGCGGGACGCTTTTCCCCGCCGGGCCTGCCGGCTTTGGCCTGCCTGGAGTGCCCGTAAGGGCCCCATGTCAAATCGAGCCGGACCCGAGCGTGACCATCGAACCCAAACCCCGCCCAAAACCCGCCGAGCCCTGCCCCCTGACCCCCAACCCCTCGAACCCCCACCCCTTCAACCCCCAAGTCACTCCCGAGGTATCTCCACCCCGATTTCCTCCCCCAACCGCGCCCCACCCACCAAGTCCAGCTCATCACCGCTCCAAAACCGCCCCGGGTCGTACCAATTGACCCGACGCCCGCTCGGCAGCAGCCCCATCTCCTCGTAAGTCACCGCCACCACCTCCGCGCAGTACGCCGTCTCCAACGTCGTGTCCGAAGACTTGCGCAAGTTCGGCAACCGCCCGCGCAACCACCGACTGGCCATCCTCGCCGTGGACGGGAACGGGGTCCCGTTGAGCCGTGCCACCGTCTTCAGCACCGCGTCGTCCTCCTCCCGGGTCGTCGGCCGGTCGAGTTGCCGCAGCCACGCCCGCTGCCCGTACTTGCGCGCCCACACCAGCACGGCGTCACGCAAGTCGTGCAACTGCACGCCGCGGTGGTGCGTGCCGGTCCACACGTCCGGCAGGGAGCGGCCCATTTCGGCGTGCCACATCAACGGCGGCAGGTCCTCGACGGCCACGGTCATGCCGACGTGGTTCACCGGGCTGTTCGTGGTCACCCGGATCGCCCGGTCGGCCACCGAGCTGCCGCGGAACAACCAGACGTCCCCGGTACGGGTGAGCTCGACCGCCTCGTCCAGACCGATCTTCGTTCCAGCCATCCCGGTAGCCTAGGCAGATGCGCTGGTGGAAGCTGCTCGGACTGGCCGGTGTCGCGGGTGTCGCGGCGACCGGGGTGGTGATCGCACGCGCGGAACGCAAGCGTCGCGCCTACACGCCCGACGAGATCCGCGAACGGCTGCACGCACGCGTCAACCAGGGGGAAGCGCCCAAATAGCCGGCGCCAGCCGAACCAGCGCCGACTGAGGAACCTGCGCCGATCAAGAACCTGCGCCGACCGGGTCCCGACCGGGTCTCGACCGAGCCCCAAGATCCCGAAGCCCCCGACCAACGGCGGGTTGACCGGGAACGGTCCCCACGACTGGGGTACCAGCATGCGATCCCTGTTCGCGGCCCTGCTGTGCGTGCTCGTCGTCGCGCCACCGGCCCACGCCCGCACCCGCCCGGTCGAGAACCTGGACGCGGCCACCATCCCGCACCTGAACCGCCGAATGGACGCGGGCACCCTCACCTCGGTCGACCTCACCCGCGCCTACCTGCGCCGCATCGAGACCATCGACCGCAAGGTCCGCTCGGTCGTCGCGGTGAACCCCGAAGCGCTCGCCCAAGCCGCGGAGAGCGACCGGCGACGTCGGCTGGGACAGGTGAGAGGCCCGATGGACGGCATCCCGGTGCTCCTCAAGGACAACATCGACACCAGGACCATGGGCAGCACGGCCGGTTCACGTGCCCTGCGCGTGCCGCCGAGAGACGACGCCGAGCTGGTGCGACGCCTGCGTGACGCGGGCGCGGTGGTCCTGGGCAAGACGAACCTGTCCGAGTGGGCGAACTTCCGCTCCACGTCGTCCACTTCCGGGTGGTCCGCGATCGGCGGGCAGACCAACAACCCGCACGTCCTCGACCGCAACCCGTGCGGCTCGTCGTCCGGCTCGGGCGCGGCGGTGGCGGCGTCGTTGGCGCAGGTCGCGGTGGGCACGGAGACCGACGGCTCGATCGTGTGCCCGGCCGGGCAGAACGGCGTGGTCGGCCTCAAGCCCACGCTCGGCCGGATCAGCGGCGACGGCATCGTGCCCATCTCGTCGCGCCAGGACACGGCCGGTCCGATGGCGCGGCACGTGGTGGACGCCGCGATCCTGATGTCCGTGCTGGAGGGCGAGGGCGTCGACTACGCGTCGGACCTCGGCGCGGCGACGTTGGACGGCAAGCGGGTCGGCGTGTGGCGCAAGGCCGGGCGCAACGCCGAGGCGGACCGGGTCGTGCAGTCGGCGGTGGACGTGCTGCGGCGCTCCGGCGCGGTGGTGGTCGAGGTGGAGTTGCCGTACCAGCAGGAGGTCGAGGCCGCCGAGTTCCCGGCGCTGATCACGGAGTTCAAGCACGACCTGGAGCGGTACCTGAAGACGCGGCCGGGCGTGCCGAGGACGTTGACCAAGCTGATCGCGTTCAACGAGGCCGACCCGGTGGAGCTGGACAAGTTCGGGCAGGAGTTGTTCGTCGAGGCGGCGAAGGCCCGGCCGGTCACCGATCCGACGTACGTCGAGCAGCGCCGGACCGCGACCGCGCTCGCCCGCCGTTCGATCGACGAGGTGCTGGCCGCGCACCGGCTGGACGTGATCATGGCGCCGACGAACGGGCCGGCGTGGCGGACCGAGTACGGCGACGGTGACGCCTTCGAGCTGGGGTCGTCGACGCCGGCGGCCGTGTCCGGGTACCCGAACGCTTCCGTGCCGGCGGGCTTCGCCGGGCCGTTGCCGATCGGTGTGTCGTTCATGGCGGGCCACCGGGAGGACGCGACCGTGCTGCGGTTCGCCGCCGCGTTCGAACGGGCGGCGCACGCCCGCCGGGCGCCCGGCTACCTGGCCTCGTCGCCTTCGTGATGCGGTCCACCGTCCTTGGTGGAATGTTGGGTCCATGCGCGCGGTGGTGTTGGGAACGGGTCTGATGGGCGCCGGGATGGCGCGGAGCCTGCTGCGGTCCAAGATGGACGTCGTGGTGTGGAACCGCAGCGTGGCCAAGGCTCGCCCGCTGGCCGACGAAGGCGCGCTGGTCGCCGACGACCCGAAGAGCGCGGTCGTCGGCGCGGACGTCGTGCTCACGATGTTGTTCGACGCCGACGCGACCGCCGGGGTGATGGCCGAGGCGTTGCCGTCGGTCGAGCCCGGTGCGGTGTGGGTGCAGTGCGGCACGGTCGGCTTGGACGGTGTCGACCACTTGGCGGAACTGGCCACGACGTACGGCGTGCCGTTCGTGGACGCGCCGGTGCTCGGCACGCGCGCACCGGCCGAACAGGGGAAGCTGACCGTCCTGGCGGCCGGGCCGGTGGAGGTGCGGGAGTTCCTCGCGCCGGTGTTCGACGCCATCGCGCTGCGCACGGTGTGGGCGGGTGAACGGCCCGGGGACGGGCAGCGGCTCAAGCTGGCGGCCAACTCGTGGGTGCTGTCGATCACGGCCGCGACCGCGCAGGCGGTGGCTCTGACGCGGGGATTGGGGTTGGACCCCGACGCGTTCTTGGAGGTGATCGCCGGTGGTCCGGTCGACAGCACTTATGCGCAGGTCAAGGGACGGGCGATGATCGACGGCGAGTTCACCGCGTCGTTCGGGGTTGACGGCGCGGTGAAGGACAGCGAGCTGATCGTGGCGGCGATGGCGGTGGCCGGGACGGATGATCGGTTGATGCGGGTGTTGCACGAGCACTACCGGGTGGCGGCGGGGCGGGTCGGGGAAGGGGCGGACATGGCGGCGGTGGTGGCGGCGTTCGGGTCTTGAGGTCGTCGCAGCGGATCTTGCCCGTCGAAACCCCGCTCTGCCCGTCGAAACCCCGCTCTGCCCGTCGGAACCCCGCCGAGGCCCTTGACCGCGTGGACGCGGCCCTTGACCGCGTGGACGTGGCCCGGGAAGAAGTGCCTGGAAGAAGTGCACTGCCGACCACCGGCCTTCCACCCGGGCGCGTGGCGTCAGGTGTCCTGCCAGACGGGGGTTCGGGTGATCATCCGTCCCAGGTTGGGGTCCGCGTAGCACTCGACGGTCCCCTCGGCGACCTTCGGCGACCGGATGTCCCTGTCGAAGAACTCAGCCCGCGCGCTGTCGCCTGGCTGAATCTGCTGGGTGACCGGCTCGCTGTTCATGCCGCCGACGATGACCCCGTCGGCGTTCCGCACGACCGCGGTCAGTTTCGGCCGCGGCGGGACGTCGTAGGTGTTGGTCACCTCGGCCGCGACCGTCTCGTTCCTGCCGTTCGAGCCGACGACGACCGGGTCGCCCGTCGCCAACTCGGCGTAGGGAGCGGGTGGTTTCCGGTAGCGCTCGCCGTCCGGGGTGTCCAGCGCGGTGATCAGGGTGATCTTGACGTTCATGCCGGCGATGGTCGGGCGGTCGCCACCGGGGGCGGGGCCGGCGTAGCTCTCGCTGTGGCCGGCGCCCATCCTCCGGCCGGGTAGCACGACGCTGAACTCGTTGCCCGAGCTGGGCACGTCCGGGAGGGGCTTGCCTGCTTCGTCGGTGAACTCCACGGCGACCCGGACGGTGAGGGCCACCTCGTCGGAGACGTTCTCGATGACGTACCCGTAGCTCAGGTAGTCGCTCTCGACGCCGGGTTTTTCGACCTTGTAGGTGACGAACCCCTTGTCGACGACCTTGATCACCTCGTCGGCACTGGCGATGGTCTTCGGTTCGCCGGTATCGCCCGCGGCTGATGACGACCCGTCCCCGCCGCCGCACGCGGTCGTCAGGGCCAGTGCGGCGCACGCGAGCGCGACGAGCTTGCCGATGGTGGTCATCCCAGGTCCTCGAAAACGGGGTCAGTGGTGACGATCCACCCCATGACCGGATCCACGGAGAACTCGGTGGTCCCCGAGGTCAGCCTCGGCAGGTGGACCTGCCCGGTGAGGGTGGCCTGCGCGCGGGCACCCGGCTGGATCTTCTCCTCCATGGCGTTGTTGCCCAGACCGCCCACGATGACGCCGTTGGCGTCCCGCCTCACCGCGGTCACCTTCGGTTTCAACGGGACGCCGTAGGTGTTGGTCACGTCGACCGTGACCACCTCGTTGTCGTCGTTCTGGCCGGTGAGGGTCTCGACCGGGTTGCTCGCCCGCAGCTCCTGGTAGGGGGCGGGCGGGTCCCGGTGGCGCTTGCCGTCCGGGGTGTCCAGCGACCCGATCATCGTGACCTTGACCTCCATGTCGGCCACGACCGGGCCGTCGTACATGCTGTTGCCGCCCACGCCCATCTTCTGGCCGGGTAGTACCACGGTGAAGGAGCCGGCTTCTTCGGTGCCCGGGACGGGCTGTCCTGCTCCGTCGGTGAAGTCCGCCTCGACCGAGACGCTGAGGGCCACCTCGTCGGAGACGTTCTCGATGACGAACCCCCAGCTCAGGTAGTCCTGCTTGACGGACTTCCCGACGCTGTAGGTGACGAACCCCAGGTCGACCACCTTGATCACCTCGTCGGCACTGTCGATCTTCCTCGACTTGCCGGGGTCGGTGCCTGATGTCGGGCCGCCGGCCGGTGACCCGCTCCCGCCGCGATCGCCACACGCAGTAGTGACGGCCAGTGCGGCGATCACGACCGCGACGAGCCCCCTGCTTCGATACCCCATGGTGCCGGAACGTAGCGTCGCGAAGCGGGCGAGCGTGTCAGGCGTTCGCCCTACACACGACCGAAGCCACGTCCGACGCGACGTCTTCGCCCACTGCCACCGCCACCGTCTACATTCGACACTCGGCTGCCGAACCCCTCGTGAGGTCCGTGTCGGGTGGGTTCGGGATGGCGGCGCGGTTCCGACTGCGCCGGCCGGTGGTCGTGGTGTGGCGGGGGTTGGTGGTGTTGGGCCTGTCCGTCGTCGGCAGGTGGGAGTTACCGTCGAAGCGGGTACCAGTGGGTGACAGGTGCCGGTCGTGGCGGAGGTGGTGGGATGGGGTCCGGTGGGTTGGTCGCCGCCGCCGCGTTGGCCGGTGTGGTTGCCGCTGGTGCCGGTGGGCTCGCGGCGCCTGGCGATCCGGACGAAATCTGGCGCGACACCGGGCTCCGGGTGGTCGACAGGGCGACCCGCGCTGACGACGAGTGCGTTTCCCACTCGTTCGGGCAGGTGCAGGAGTTGTTGAAGGCCGTGCCTTGCGTGGCCCTCGACCGGATGCTGTTCACCCTCACGGACGACAAGGGTGGGACGGCGGTCGTGTTCGTCGCCTGGGTCGAGTTCGACGACCGCGACCAGGCCCGCGAGTTCAAGCGGCTCGAGGACGTCCACGGCACCGGTGACCTCACGCCGCTGTCCGGTTCCCTCCTCCAGGTCGCCGACGTCCCGTTCACCGCGCACAACTACGACTCCGCGGTGCTCGACGGCGTCACGGTGGTGATCGCGGAGGTGGAGAACGTCGCCGGTGGGTTCACCTCCGCGTACCTGGACGACATCGCGGGCGTTGCGGTGCTCACACCCCGCCCCTGATCCGTTTCCCGTCCGTCAACGCCCCGAACAGGGGATACTCCGCACGCACGGGCTCGTGCCCGGCCGCCGTCGGACCCGGGATCCGATCGGTGCGCGCGTGATCGGCAGAATGGGCGGGGATGGAGGTGCGAGTGATCCGGTGGGGCGTGCTGGTCGGCATGGTGGTGGCGCTGGTGGCCGCCCTCGCCGCCGCGCCCGGCGAGCAGGGCGCGGTGATCCGGCCCGTGGCCGAGTGCGCGGACCTGGTGCGCGACTTCGAGCTCCCCGGCACGCGTGCGCACGTGACGCAGGCGGAAGCGGTGGGGGAGGGCCAGGAGGCGGCGCACTGCTCCGTGCTCGGGTACGTCGAGCCGGAGGTCCGGTTCCACCTGAAGCTGCCGATCACGACCTACACCGGCCGTTACCTCCAGTACGGCTGCGGCGGGTTCTGCGGCGAGCTCGTGTCGCCCTCGTTCCCCGACTGCGGACCGGAGGTCGGCGGCGTCGCGGTGGCCGCCACGGACGACGGGCACGTCGGTCGCGGCACGGTCAGGTCGGCCGACGGCAGGCCCGCCGCCGCCAACCAGGCGGCCCGCGACGACTTCGCCTTCCGCGCGCCGCACGTGGTCTCGATGGCCGTCAAGCGGGTCATCGAGGACTTCTACGGCGACCCGCCCTCGTTCTCCTACTTCGCCGGCTGCTCCAACGGCGGCCGGGAAGGGCTGCTGCTGGCCCAGCGCTACCCGCACGACTTCGACGGCGTCATCGCCGGCGCGCCCGCGAACTACCAGAGCCCGCTGGTGCTCTACCAGGCGTGGCTGGCCCGCACGAACACCGGCGCGGACGGCCTGCCGGTGCTCACCGCCGACCTGCTGCCCGTGCTGCACGACGCCGTCATGAAGCACTGCGACCGCATCGACGGCCTGGTGGACGACCAGATCGAGGACCCGCGCCGGTGCGACTACGACCCCGCGCCGTTGCTGTGCCCGGCGGCCGGCGGCAAGTGCCTCACGCCCGAGCAGCTCGACGTGGTGCGCAAGCTGTACGCGGGTCCGAAGGACGCCCGCGGCAAGCGGCTCTACCCGGCCGGGCAGGAACGCGGCTCCGAGCGGGCCTGGGTGGACTGGATCACCCCGACCACCAGCCCCCGCGCCGCCACGTTCTCCGCGCTGCTCGCGGACAACTTCCTCAAGCACATGGGCTTCCCGGTCGGCTCGCCCGGCTCGTCGCTGGCCGACGTCGAGTTCACCGCCGAGGAGTTCGCCCGGCTCAACGTCGAGGGCGTGCGCGGCAACGCGATGAGCCTCGACCTGGACGAGTTCCGCGCGGCGGGCGGCAAGCTGATCCTCTGGCACGGCTGGAGCGACCAGGGCGTTCCGCCGCGCGCCCTGCTCGACTACTACGAACGGCTGGCGCAGCGTGACGAGGACGTCCGCTCCTGGGCCAGGGTGTTCATGGTCCCCGGCATGTACCACTGCGGCGGCGGCAGCACGCTGAGCGGTTTCGACCCGATCCGCGAGCTGCTGGCGTGGGTGGAGCAGGGCACCGCGCCCGAGCGCGTCATCGCCACCGGCCGGGCGGGCGACGCGGTCCGCACCCGGCCGGTGTTCCCGTACCCGCTGACCGCCCGCTACGACGGCACCGGCAGCGTCGACGACGCGGCGAACTTCGTGGCCGCCCCTCCGGCGGAGCCCACCCGGGACGCGGTCGACTGGGTGGGTGCCTACCTGTACGAAAAGCCTGGTCCGGCCGCTCCCTGACGTCCCGGCGGCCAAACAATCCGGACGTCCGGGTTTTGAAACCGCACGATCGGGCTACCCCGGACCGCGTCGAGTGGTCGGCGCCGACCAGGGACGGCGGGGGCGGGGACGGTGGTGCGGGATGGACTGGGAATTCGATGACGACAGCGCGGTGCGCGCGGTGCTGGCCTACGTCTCGGACGTGACGCGGGCGCTCGGTCTCAGCGGCGAGTGCTCGTGCGTGCAGTCCGACGGTTCCCGCCTGGGCGCCTACCTCGCGCTCGACGGCCACCTGCCCGGCTTCGCCGACCGCGACGTGGCGCTGCTGTGGGACGAGGACCGCGGCTGGTCGGTCGCGGTGGAGACCGACAGCGCCGAGCCGCCGTTCGTGCTGGCCAGGCTGCGCGGCCCGGTCCGGCCGGAACCCGCCGTCGTGGCACGCTGGGTGGACGGGCTCGGCCTCGTGCTGGGCGACGGCGAGCTGCTGGCCGCGAGCTAGGGCAGCACCGGCCCGCCGAGGGTGGCCTGGGCCTCGTCGAGGAGCGTCCGAACGCCCTGGAAGAAGCTGCTGGCGCGGTGCAGCGCCGTGTGGAACTGCTCGGCCTTCTCGTCCGACGCGCTGGTGAACACCAGCATCTCGGTCAGCTCCAACCGCCGGTTCACCGACGCGACCGCCGTGCGCCACCGGTGCAGCAGGTCGATCAGCTCGGCGTCGCGGTGCGGGCTCAGCGCGCCGGACGACAGCGCGGAGTCCACCGCCGACTGCACCAGCCTCGGGTACACCCGCCGCCCGCGTGAGCTCGACGCGCTGAACGCCTCGCCGTCGAGCGTCTCCCGGTTGCGGGCCATCTCCAGCCGGATCGACTCGATCGCCTGGTTGCGCTGCTCGCGCTGCGACGCCCACCGCTCGGCGAAGATGCCGGTGATGCCCGCGAGCAGCGCCAACGAGTTCACCGCCGGTTCCCACCGCTCGCCCGGCGGCGACACGACGAACCAGCTCACGCCCAGCGCCATCGCCACCGCGAGCGCGCCGAACGTGAGGGCCGTGATCGCGATCCGGGTCATCGGGGGTCAGTTCCCCCAGATGACGTCGGCCACGTTGTCGTCCGTCCTCGGCGCGGGCACGGGCTCGCCGGGCGCGAGCAGCAGCAGGTCCATGCCGAAGCCCTGCGACGAGCGCGGCACGCCGAAGTCGGAGTGCGTGCCGGTGACCTTGCGCATCCCGGCCTCGCGCACGATCCCGTCCAACGCCTTCCGCGCGTACTTGCGGGTCAGGTAGAGGCGGATGGTGTCCCGGTCGGGGAACGGCACCCGGTTGCGGTCGGGCAGCATCATCATGATGTCGCCGCCGGTCTGGTTCTGGTAGACGACCTTCACCGCCAACGCCCGGTCGCCCTCGACCGCGCCCCGGAACTGCACCGCGTCCACGTTGATCGTCAGGTCGGTGTTGTGCAGCAGCGAGCTGGTCACGAACTCGCGGTAGGCGCGGCTGCGCGCGTACTCCTCGACCGCGTCCTGCGCCAGGTCGTCGTTCAACGCCTCGGTGGTGGCGACCTCCAGCAGGAACAGGTCCTGCGGCCGGACCAGCGCGGTGAGGTTCGCGAGCAGCTCGTCGTCGTGGTCGAAGTTCGCCAGCGTGTTGCCCAGCAGCGAGTACAGCACCGGCTCGTCGCCGACCAGCCGGTGGATCAGCTCGCGCAGCTCGGCCAGGTTGTCGCGGAGGGAGAAGTCGAGCTGCACCGGCACCACCCGGTGCCCGCGCAGGCCGACGCGGTGCGTGGCCTCCTGCGTGCCGAGCCGCAGCATCTCCGAGCTCATGTCGACCGGCACGTAGAGCAGGCCGGGGTTGCGCTCCAGCAGGTGCTCCAGGACCAGCCGGTCCTTGTGCCCGGTGCCGACGCCGAAGCTGACGTGGTGGAAGCCCTCGCCGATCCGGCCGCGCACCCGGCCCCAGCGGCGGGTGAACGAGTCCAGGCTCTGCTTCATCACCAGGTAGAACGGGTCGGCGCAGGCGTGCGCCCAGGCGATCGTCGGCCCGATGCCCCAGTAGGCGTAGCCGGAGGCGATCTGCTTGCCGTCGCCGCTGGTCGACGGCTTGCCGAGCAGGTCGCTGGTCAGCGCGGCCAGCTTGTCGCGCTGGTCCTCGCCGACAAGCACCAGCGACCAGGCGAAGTCCGACTCGTCGATGGCCCTGGCCAGGTCGCCGACCAGCCGCCCGTCGCTCGCCGTCACTCGGCCTCCTCCGCTGTGGGTCCGCACGGTGAGCCTACCGATCACCACCGACAGTCACGTGCTTTTCGCCGCGGCGGGTGCGCGGGCGGTCGCGCGCGGCCCGGACGGCTGTCCGGGACAGCTCCGGACGGCCGGACAGCCTGTGTCCGGGCCGGATCTGTCGCTAGCTTCACTCGCCATGGGGGGCGCGGTGCGGTTGTCGGTCCTGGGTCCGGTCGAGGTGGCGCACGGGGATCGGGTGATCCCGGTGCCGGGCCCGCAGCTCCGGTGCGTGCTGGCGGTGCTGGCTTCGGAAGCCGGTCGCGTGCTGCCGGTGGCGCGGTTGGCGGAGGCGCTGTGGGACGTGCCGCCGCCGACCGCCCGCGGCACGCTCCAGGTGTACGTGTCGAGGCTGCGCAAGCTGCTCGGCGGGCTGGGCGTGGCGCTGGTCGGCACGGGCGGCGGCTACCGGCTCGACGTCGACCCGGCGGACGTCGACCTGCACCGGTTCCGGGAGGGCGTGGCCCGGGCGCGGGCCACGGCGGACGTGGCGGTGCGGCGGCGGCTGCTCGCGACGGCGCTGGGGGAGTGGCGCGGCGCGCCGTTGGCGGACACGGCGGACGGCCCGCTGCGCAACCGCCTGGTGGTCGCGCTGGCCGAGGAGAGGCTGGCCGCGCTGGAGGACCGGCTGGAGGCGGACCTGGAGCTGGGGCGGCACCACGACGTGGTCGGCGACCTGACCGCGCTGGCCGCCGAGCACCCCGGCCGGGAACGCGTGGCCGGCGCCCTGATGCTCGCCCTGCACCGCTGCGGGCGGCGGGTGGAGGCGCTGGAGGTCTACCGGCGGTTGCGCGGGCTGCTGATCGAGCAGGCGGGCGTCGAACCGGGCGCGGACCTGCGCCACCTGCACCAACGGCTGCTGGCCGACGCCGACACCCCGGCCCCCGCCACCACGCCGACACCTCGCCAGCTGCCTCCGGCCGGTGACCTGGTCGCGAGGGAGGGCTACCTGGCCGGGTTGGACGCCCTGCTCGCCTCGCAGGCGGCGGCTCGGGCGGGGGACGGGCCGCTCGCGGCGGTTGCCGGTGGGGCGGCGGTGAGCCCGAGGGCGGGGTCGGGCGCTGGTCCGGTGGTGGGGGATGGGTTCGCCGGGCCCGTCGTGGTCGCGCTCGTCGGCACGCCCGGTGTCGGCAAGACCGCCCTCGCGCTGCGCTGGGCGCACCGCGTCGCCGAGCGGTTCCCCGACGGGCAGCTCTACGCCGACCTCGGCGGGCACGGGGAAGGCGAGCCGGCGTTGCCGCGGGCCGTGCTGGGCGAGTTCCTGCGCGCGTTGGGCGTGCACCGCGACCACGTGCCGGAGAGCGAAGCCGAGCGCTCGGCGCTGTGCCGGTCCCTGCTCGCCGACCGCCGCGTCCTCCTGGTCCTGGACAACGCCCGCTCCGCCGAGCAGGTCCGGCCGCTGCTGCCCGGCGCGCCCGGCTGCGCCGTCGTGGTCACCAGCCGCGCGGAGCTCGCCGGCCTCGCCGCCCGCGACAACGCGCACCCGGTCGCCGTCGTGCCGCTGTCGGCCGACGACGGCGTGGCGCTGCTGCGCGGTGTGCTCGGCCGACGCGTGGACGTCGAACCGGCCGCCGCCGCACGGTTGGTCGACCTGTGCGGCGGGCTGCCGCTGGCGTTGCGGGTCGTGGCGCACCGGGCCGTGCGCCGACCTTCGGTGACGTTGACCGCGCTGGCCGCGCAGCTGGCCGACGAGACCAGGCGGATCGACCTGCTCTCGCCCCCGGACGACCCGTCCGCCGCGGTGCGCGCCGTCTTCTCCTGGTCCTACCGGGCGCTGACACCCGACGTGGCGCGCGTGTTCCGGCTGCTGGGCGCGTTACCCGGCGCGGACTTCGACGTCGAGGCCGCCGCCGCGGCCACCGGGTCGGACGTCCACCGCCCGCTCGCCGTGCTCGCCTCCGGCCACCTGGTCGAGGAGGTCGGGCTCGACCGCTACCGGCTGCACGACCTGCTGCGCGTGTACGCCGCCGAGTTGGCCGACCCCGACGAGCGCGACGCCGCCGTCGTCCGGGTGCTCGACTGGTACCTGGACCGGGCGGCGGCAGCGGTGGCCGCGGTCGAGACCGACGCGGGCCCCGGCGACCGCGACACCGCCGCGCGGTGGCTGGACGACGAGCGCCGCAACCTCGTCGCGGCCACCCGCCTAGCCGCCGCCTCCGGCCGGCACGAGCACGCCTGGCGGCTGCCGAACGCGTTGTGGCGGCACTGGTTCACCCTCGGCCTGCTGGACGACTGGACCGCCACCCACGAGGTCGCCCTGACGTCCGCGCGCGCCCTCGGCGACATCCGGGCACAGGCCGAGACGCTCAACGCGCTCGGCGTCGCCCACCAGACCTCCCAGCGGCACACCGACGCGGTGGACGCCTACGAGCAGGCGTCGGCGCTGTGGGAAGAACTCGGCGACCACGCGGGCGCGGCGCGGACGTCGACCAACATCGCCGTCGTGCACTACCTGGCCGGGCGCTACCGGGACGCGGTCGAGCAGGGCGAGCGGGCGCTGGCGCTGCGGCTCGGCCAGGACGACGCGTTCGGCGAGGCGGTCGCGCACACCGCGCTCGGCGGCTTCCACCTCCGGCTCGGCGACCCGGTCCGCGCGCTCGACCACGGGCAGCGGGCGCTGACCGTGTTCGAGAAGCTGGCCAACCGGTTCGGCGTCGCCGCCGCCACCCTCAACCTCGGGCACGTGCACCGGCAGGCGGGCGAACCCGACCGCGCGACCGCGCACTACCGCGACGCCCTGGTCCGGTTCCGCGAGCTCGGCGACCAGCGGCACGAGGGCGAGGCGTTGTGCGGGCTGGGCTCGGTGCACCTGGCGCGCGGCGGGCTCAGCCAGGCCCGCGACCACCTCGACGCGGCGTTGGCGGTCGGCGCGGTGGCCGACGACGTGCCGTTGCTCGGCGAGGTCCGGTACCAGCTGGGGCTGCTGCGCCTGGCGACCGGCGAGCCGGAACTGGCGTTGCGGCACTTCGAGCACGCCCGGCGGGCCGGCGGCCGGTACGAGCGGGCGCGCGGGCACCACGGGGTGGCGCGGGCGGAGTGCGCCGCCGGGCGGCACGGCGAGGCGGTGCGGTCGTGGCGCGCGGCGGCGGAGGGGTTCGCCGCGCTCGGCGTGCCGGACCGGGCGGTGCCGGACTGCGCGGTGTGCGCGGCGCGCGTCAGGTCGTGACGCGGGCCGTCACGCCCTCGTCCGGCGGGCGTCGGTCATCGGCAGGTTCCCTTGCACCGCAACGAGAACGGGGCCGCGGGCTGCTGCCCGCGGCCCCGTCGGGGGACTGCTGCCGCGCGTCACCGGGCTACCGGCTCGAGGACGCGGCCCGAGGCGGTCAGGTGCTCCCAGGTCCGGCCGCGCTGGCTGGGCGGCGCTTCGCCGTCCGCCGTGCACGTCGGGTACACCAGGCCGTAGGGGACGGGTTGGTGGAAGAGGTCTCCGCTGCGGATGTCGATCAGGTCCCGCGACTGCGCCATCACGGCCTCCCGTCGCGGAGGGGAGAGGGGGAGGTGCCCATGATCCTGCTCCTCGTCGAACCGGGTGGGGACGCTTCGGATACCCGCTGAGCTGCACTGATAAGCCCGATTCGTTGCGACGTAAGGGTGAAACCGCCGGTGTCGCTCAGTGCTGGTGGTGCGCGACCTCCTGCTCGGCGTCGTCGGCGGGCGGGATGCCGCGGTCGACGTGGTCGGCGTGGAAGAGCGCTTGCGCCAGAAGGGATTTCACGTGGTCGTTGGCGGCCGAGTAGTAGACGAACGTCCCTTCCCGACGGCCCTTCACCAGACCCGCGAGGCGCAGCTTGGCCAGGTGCTGGCTGACCGCGGTCGGCGCGGCGCCCGCCAGCTCGGCGAGGCAGGCGACGGAGGACTCGCCCTGCAACAACGCCCAGAGCACCTTGATCCGGGTCGGGTCGGCGAGCAGGCGGAACGACTCGGCGGCCAGGTGGACCTGCTCGTCGTTGGGCATGTCGAAGTCCGACAACGCGGTGTGCATGGGGGTAAGCCTACTTGGTTGCGTATCTGCGTGACTGCGCAGGTATGCTGCCAACGTCCCAGTCAGAGGTCGACCAGAGGCGGAACGGTGACCGACAGAACGCACGGACATGGCCACGGGCATGGTCACGGCCACGGGCACCGCTCGGCGGACCGCGTGGACAGCGCCCTGGAGAGCAGCAGGCGCGGGATGCGGGCGCTGGTCGTCTCGTTCGTGGCGCTGTTCGCCACGGCGGTCGTCCAGGCGGTGCTGGTGCTGGTCACGGGCTCGGTCGCACTATTGGGCGACACCGTGCACAACTTCGCCGACGCCCTCACGTCCGTGCCGCTGGCCATCGCGTTCGTGCTGGGCCGCCGGGCCGCGTCCCGCCGGTTCACCTACGGCCTCGGTCGCGCGGAAGACCTCGCCGGCGTCGCGATCGTGCTGGTGATCGCCGCCTCGGCGGTGTACGCCGGGTACGAGTCGGTGCGCGGACTGCTCGACCCGCAGCCGGTGCGGCACCTCTGGGTCGTGGCGGCGGCGGGCGTGGTCGGGTTCCTCGGCAACGAACTGGTCGCCCGCTACCGCATGCGCGTCGGCCGGGACATCGGCTCGGCCGCGCTGGTGGCTGACGGCCTGCACGCCCGCACCGACGGCTTCACCTCGCTGGCCGTCGTGCTGGGCGGCGCCGGCGTGGCCCTCGGCTTCCCCGCCGCCGACCCGCTCGTCGGTCTCGGCATGACGGTCGCCATCCTGGTCGTCCTGCGCGACGCGGCCGGCGAGGTCTTCGGCCGGCTGCTCGACGCGGTCGACCCGGCGTCGGTGGACCTGGCCGAACGCGCCGCCGCGCAGGTCGACGGCGTGGTGCGGGCCGACCGGGTGCGGATGCGCTGGACCGGGCACGTGCTGCGGGCGGAGCTGGCGATCGCGGTGGACGCGGGGCTGAGCGTCGAGCAGGGCCACCGCATCGCGCACGAGGTCGAGCACCACCTCAAGCGCGCCGTGCCGCGCCTGACCGCCGTCACCGTGCACACCGAGCCCGCGACGGGTGGGGCCTGACTGCCGCCGGTCGAGGTGGGGGCCATATAACCGGCTGAACACCTACCACTAAACCACTTCTGACCAGCAAAAACAAGACTTGTGCGCGCCATCGGGAGCCGTCACCCTTGCCACCATGAGGTGGGGACCTTCTGGTGAACTCAGCACTGTCCTGTGGATCGGCGGCGCGCAGTGGTCGGGCAAGTCGACCGTCGCCTGGCTCTTGTCGCGCCGATTCGGACTGACCGCCTACCACTACGACTTCCACGACGCCCGGGGCCACTACGACCGCGCCCTGGCGCAGGCCGGTCGCTACCCGCACCGGCACGCGTGGCAGACCCTCCAGGCGCACGACCCCGACACGACGTGGGTGCGGCCGTCGCCGCAGGAGATGGCCGAGCACAGCAAGCACAGCCACGCCGAGCGCTTCGGCATGGTGCTCGACGACCTGCGCGCCCTGTCCAGCGGCCGTCCGCTCGTCGCCGAGGGGTGGGGCCTGCGGCCGGAGCTCGTCGCGCCGCTGCTCGCCGACCCGCGCCAGGCCGTGTTCCTGGTGCCGACCGAGGCGTTCCGGCAACGGCAGCTGCGCGAGCTGCCCAGGGCCGCCAAGGTGTCGGTCGCGGTGAGCGACCCGGAACGGGCGCAGGCCAACCGCCTCGAACGGGACCGCCTCCTGGCCGAGGACGTGGTCGACCGGGCGCGGGAGCACGGCCTGCGGGTGATCGAGGTCGACGGCCGGCTCAGCGTCGGCGGCCTGACCACCGTCGTGGCCGAGCACTTCGCCCCCTGGTTGGGCTGATCGGCTCCGTCATCGACCCCGCCGCCCGCGCGGCGGGGTCCACGGCGGCTACCCGAACACGAGTGCGGCCCACGGCACGATCACCAAGACCACCACGACGAACGTGATCAGCACCGCGATCCACACCAGGGTGCGACGGATCGAGTGCAGGAGCACCACCGCCTCGGTCGTCGCCTGGGCGTGCGCGTCCTCGACCGTCCGGCTGTGGCGGATGCGGTGCAGCGACGCCTTGACCGAGTGGTGCTTCCAGGTGGGTGCGGTGCTGGGCGTGTCGTGCGCCGAGATGTACGGCTGGAACGGGCCGGGTTCCGGCGTGGTCACGACAGGCCTCCTGAAACGGGTCTCGGGTCTCAAGGCAGGGGAGGCATCTCCAGCGCCAGCGTGATCAACGAGTGCACGCGGTTCGCGATGGCCGTCAGCACGCCGTGCGCCTCCGGCGAGGCCGATTCCGCCGCCGTGTGCAACGCGCGCAGGTCCTCGCCGATCCGGTCCAGGATGGGGCCGACGTCGGCCTGCCGCGTGGTGAACGCGGTCGCGATCTCCTCCAGCGGCACGCCCTGCACCTCCAGCCGCCGCACGAGGTGGATGCGCTCCACGTCACCGGGCCCGTAGAGCCGGTAGTTGCCCGCCGTGCGCCGCGCGGGGGAGAGCAGCCCCAGGCTCGTGTAGTAGTCGACGGTGCGGATGCTGACGCCGGCGCGCGCGGCCAGCTCGCCGATCTTGAGCAGCACCTCCGCCACCGCTCACCTCCCGCGCACGTGACCTCGACCGATTCCACCCAAACCATACAGTGTCACGTGCTAGTGTGAGGTATGTCCGATGAAGGCTGCAGTAACCGGCCGGGTCAGGCCCGGCTGAACGACTCCGCGCCATGTTGATCCTCGCCGGCACGCTGGCGATCGTGCTGCTCACCACCGCCACCGGTTACTTCGTGGCCCAGGAGTTCGCCTACCTGGCCGTGGACCGGGGCCGCCTGCGCCAGCAGGCCGAGGACGGCGACAAGGCCGCCGACCGCGCCTACCGCGTCACGCAACGCCTCTCCTTCATGCTCTCCGGCGCCCAGTTCGGCATCACGGTGACCGCGCTGCTCGCCGGTTACGTCGCCGAACCCCTGTTGGGCGAGGGCCTGGCCGCCGTCCTCGGCGAGGAGAGCACGGGCCTGTCGCCCGCGTTGACCGTGCCGCTGTCGATGGCCGTCGCGCTCACGTTCGCGACCGCGGTCCAGATGGTGCTCGGCGAGCTGTTCCCCAAGAACCTCGCCATCGCGAAACCGGACGCCCTCGCCAAGGCGCTGAGCGCGTCCACCCTGGCCTACCTCAAGGTCACCGGCCCGGTGATCAGGCTGTTCGACGCGGCGGCGAACCGGCTGCTGCGCGCGGTCGGCATCGAGCCGGTCGAGGAGCTGCCGCAGGGCGCCACCCCGGACGACCTCAGGCAGATCATCGGCGAGGCGCAGGCGCTGGGCCACCTCGACCCGGAGCTGTCCCGCCTGCTCGACCGCGGCCTCGACTTCCGCGGCCTCGCCGCCGACCAGGCCATGACGCCGCGCGTCTCGGTGCGCGCCGTCCGCGCCGACGAGCCGGTGACGCGCGTGGTCGAGCTGCTGGACACCGGCCACTCCCGCTTCCCCGTCGTCGGCGACGGGCTGGACGACCTGCGCGGCGTGGTCGGGTTGGCCGAGGTGCTGACCGTCGCGCCCGAGGACCGCGCCACCACACCGGTGGGTGAGATCGCGTCACCCGCTCTGGTGGTGCCGTCGACGTTGCCGCTGCCCGCCGTGCTGGAACGGCTCCGCCTCGAACGCCGCCAGCTGGCGTGCGTGGTGGACGAGTTCGGCGGCTTCGCGGGCGTGGTGTCGTTGGAGGACCTGGCCGAGGAGCTGGTCGGCGAGATCCACGACGAGGACGACGTGGTGCGCGACACCGTGGAGCGGCGCGCCGACGGGTGGGAGGTGCCGGGCCGGCTGCGGATCGACGAGATCGCCGACGCCACCGGCATCGAGCTGCCCGCGCACGACAGCTACGACACGGTCTCCGGCCTGGTGCTGCACCGGCTCGGCCGGACGCCCGACGTGGGCGACGAGGTGGCGACCGGCGCCGTCCGCGTGCGGGTCACGGCCGTGGCGCGGCACGTGCCCAGCCGGGTCCTGCTCACCACGGGGGTGCCGCGATGAGCACCACCTGGTCGTTGCTCCTGTCGGTGTTCCTGTTGGCGGCCAACGCGTTCTTCGTCGCCGCCGAGTTCGCCCTGATGGCGGCGAAGCGGCACCGCCTGGAGGAAGCCGCCGAGACGAGCCGCGCGGCGCGCGCCGCGTTGGCGGGCGTGCGGGAGCTGTCGCTGATGCTCGCCGGCGCGCAGCTCGGCATCACGCTGTGCACGCTGGGGTTGGGCGCGTTGGCGAAGCCCGCCGTGGCGGACCTGCTCGACCCGCTGCTGCTCGCGGTCGGCCTGCCGGCCGGCGTGTCGTACGCGGTCTCGTTCACGATCAGCCTGGTGCTGGTGGTGTTCCTGCACATGGTGCTCGGCGAGATGGCGCCGAAGTCGTGGGCGATCAGCCACCCCGAGCGGTCGGCGCTGCTGCTGGCGATGCCGTTCCGGGTGTTCGCGCACGCCGTGCGCCGGCTGCTGAGCGGCCTGAACACCACCACGAACGCGTTGCTGCTCCTGGTGAAGGTGCAGCCGAAGGACGAGCTGACCCGCGAGCACCACCCCGACGACGTGCGGATGCTCGTGCGGCAGTCCGCCGAGCACGGCCTGATCCCGGAGGGCCAGCGGCGGCTGCTGACCCGGATGCTCCAGCTCCAGCAGACCACCGTGGCGCAGGTGATGGTGCCGGTGGAGCACACCGTCACCGTCGCCGAGCACCTCGGCGCGCGGGCGATCGAGGACCGCAGCCGCGCGTGCGGGCGCTCGCGGTTCCCGGTGACCGACGCCGACGGGCGGTTCGTCGGCCTGGTGCACATCCGCGAGGCCGTGCGGGCGACCGCCGCCGGCGCCGACACCCCGGCCCGCGACCTGATGACGACGCCGTTGACGTTGCCCGCCGAACTGCCGGTCGCCGGCGCGGTGACGAGGATGCGCGCGGAGCGGGCGCAGCTGGCGCTGGTGGCCGACGCGGAGGGCCGCGTCGTCGGCATCGCCGCGCTCGAAGACCTCCTCGAAGAGCTGATCGGCGACTTCGAGGACGAGACCGACCAACCGAACTGACCACGCCCCGGAGGGACATCACCCCATGTTCAAGCGGATGCTCAGCGCCTTCGGCGTCGGCGGACCGTCCGTCGACACCGTCCTCGACACGCCGCACGCCCAGCCCGGCCAGGTGATCACCGGGCAGGTGCGCATCCAGGGCGGCAGCAACGACGCCCGGATCGACCGGATCGTGCTGTCCCTCGTCACCCGGGTCGAGGTGGAGCACGGCGACCACGAGTACGGCGGCGTCTCCGAGTTCCTGCGCCTGGACGTGGCGCAGGACGTGCGGGTCTCGGCCGGTCAGCTGGTGGCGGTTCCGTTCCAGCTGCCGCTGCCGTGGGAGACCCCGATCACGGCGGTCGGCGGCCAGCCGCTGCCCGGCGTGACGGTGGGCGTGCGGACCGAGCTGGTGATCTCCGGCGCGCCCGACAAGGGCGACCTGGACCCGGTGCTGGTCGGGCCGCTGCCGTCGCAGGACCGGGTGCTCGACGCGTTCGGGCAGCTCGGCTTCCAGTTCCGCTCCGCCGACGTCGAGGCCGGCCGGATCCACGGCGTGCACCAGGAACTCGGCTTCTACCAGGAGATCGAGTTCTTCCCGCCGGCGCAGTTCGCGGGCCGGGTGAACCAGGTGGAGCTGACCTTCGTGACCAGCCCGCACGAGCTCGTCGTGGTGCTGGAGGCGGACAAGCGGGGCGGCGTGTTCTCCTCCGGCTCGGACGCCTTCGGCCGGTTCCACGCCTCGCACGCCGACGCGGTGAACACCGACTGGGCGGGCGCGATCGGCCAGTGGATGGCGCAGATCGCCGAACGCGGCGGCCACGCCGCCTACGGCCACCCGGGTCAGCACGGCCACCACGGTCACCACCGCGGGCCGGGCATGGGCGCGGTGGTCGGCGGTGTCGCGGCGGGCGTCGTCGGCGGCATGGTGCTCGGCGAGGTCGTCGACGAGGTGTTCGACGGCGGCGAGGACCTCGGCTTCGAGGAGTAGCTCCGATCGGGTGTGGTGGGGCGGCCTCCCCTCCGCTCCACCACACCGCTCTATCTCGTTCGACCCACGGCCCCCCGCACCGCAGGATGTGCGCATGGTCCCCACGCCGAAACTGGTCGCGCTCCTGGCTGCCCTCGACACCGTCCCCGCCGAGGACGTGCCGGGCTGGGCCGCGCACTGGTTGATCGCGGGGTACGACGGTGACGGCCTGCGCGCGTTGGCCGGGCTCAGCGGCCAGGACCCTGGGGAAGTGCGCGACGTGCTGGCGGGAGCGCTGGCCGACTGCGGCGCGGCGATCCCGCCCGCCGACCTCGCCGCCGCCGCGCTCTCCTGCACCCGCGTCGCGCGGATGTTCGCCGACGGTCGCGCCGGGTCGCGGTGGGTGGCGCAGAAGGCCGCCGAGATCGTGGAGGACCTGCCCGCCGACGTCCGCGCGGCCCTGCCGATGGGCCGGCTGACCGACGGGTCCGACGAGGCCGCGGTGTCCCGGGCCTGCGCAGACCAACTCGCCGCCTGGGGCTGATCGTCGGTCGTCCTTTGTGGACCGATGTGGCCCGCCGCGGGTCGGTCGCCTGCGGACCGCCGAAGGTTCGGGCAAAACAGCCGATCGGACGTTGTCGGCACGTTACGCGCACCCTACGGTCGGATCACGTCCGATCGAGGGCAACCCCTTTGGAGGCCTGCGGTGTCGCGGAAACAGGTTGGCGCCGTAATCAGCGCGCTCTTGCTCACTGGCTCCACCTTCCTCGCGGTCCCCGTCACGGCCGGCGCCGTCGACGACCGGCCGACCGCCGTGGTGTCGCTCGGCGACAGCGCGATGTCCGGCGAGGGCGCCGGGTCCTACGAGCCGGGCACCGCCGGCGAGAACGGCAACTGGTGCCACCGCTCCACCCAGGCCATGGTCCACCGCACCCGGTTGGCCGAGCGGACGTTCAACCTCGCGTGCTCCGGCGCGGACTCGGCGAACGTGTCCCTGGCCGACACCGTGCACTACACCGAGGGCTCCCAGGCGCGGCGGCTGATCGACATCGCCCGCCAGTACCGCGTCACCACCGTCGTCGTGCAGGTCGGCGCGAACGACGACGTGCGGTTCGCCGACACGATGGTCGACTGCGTGGCCGCGTGGGTGAACCCGTTCGGCGCGAGCTGCCGGTCCACGTTGGAGCGCGAGTGGCCCGGCCGGCTGGCCGGGATGGCGCCCAAGGTCGAGAACGCGCTGCGCGACGTCCGCACCGCGATGACCCAGGCCGGGTACGCCACCTCCTCCTACAACCTGATCCTCACCTCATACGCCTCGCCGGTGACCGAGAAGATGGACCGCTACCTGCACGGCCCGCAGGGCTGCCCGCTGCGCCTGGCCGACGCGGGCTACGGCCGCACGACCGCCGTGCCGCAGCTGTCCGAGGCGCTGCGCGGGGTGGCGACCCGGTCGGGCGTGAAGTTCCTCGACTTCTCCCGCGCCACGGAGAACCGCGAGGCGTGCAGCAAGGGCGAGAGCTCCGCGGGCGAGTGGCAGCGCAGGCTGACCGTCGACCCGTACGCGTTGGTCACCGGCGGCCTGGACGCCATCGGCCTGCACCTGGCCCAGCAGTCGTTCCACCCGAACGCCGCCGGCCACGAGCAGCTCGGCCGCTGCCTCACCGAGTTCGTCAACGGCGGCGCGGGCTCGGCCCGGTGCCTCGCCGGCGCCGACGGGAACCTGCACGCCGTCGCGTAGCAGGCCCTGACCACCGGAAACCGCTCTCGCCCCAGCCGGGGTGAGAGCGGTTTCCGCGTCACACGCAACCCCGATGATCCCCCCGGCGTCATATGGGTAAATTGGCGAGACCGGACAGGGGAATCGCTTTGGGGGGACCGGTGTCGAAATCTGCCTTCGTCCGCGTGTGCGGACTGGCCGCGGCGGTACTCGCCGCGGCCTCGTGCACGTCGACCGGAGCCGAGCCGGTCAACCCGGAGCTCGCGCCGCGCGGCACCGTGCAGACCACGGCCACGCCGACCAGGCAGGACCTGACCAACAAGGTCAGCCTGACCGGCAAGGTCACCATGAACCCGCTGTTCGGGATCGTGGCCCCGGTCGCCGGCCAGGTGCGCTACTGGACCGTGGAGGAACCGACCGCCACGCCGACCAGGCCCACCCGGATCGCCACGGTCTGGACGGACGGCAAGCCCACCAACGTCGACGTGCCCGCCGGCTCCACGTTCGGCGGACGCCTGGTCGACGACCGGGCCACCGTCACCGCGGGCATGCCGATCGCCTCGGCGAAGCACGCGGGCTACGGCATCGTCGCCGAGATCGACGGCGAGCAGGCCTACCGGATCTCCGAGGCCGCGCAGGGCACCGTGCAGGCGCAGATCAAGAACGGCCCCGGCCCGTTCCCGTGCACGCTGCTCGGCACGATCGCCGCACTGCCCGTGGGCACCGTGCCCGCGCCGCCACCCGCGCAGCCCGACCCGGACGACACCGACGCGACCGGCGCGAACACCCCCGCGCCGCCGCCACAGCAGCAGCCGCGGGAGCCCGACACCTCCTCCGAGCCGACCGGCCTGCGCCTGGTGTGCACCGCGCCCGCCGACGTCAAGATGGTCAACGGCGCCGCCGCCACCCTCGAACTCGTCACCGCGTCCGCGCAGAACGCGCTGGTCGTGCCCGTCGAGGCGGTCGCGGGCGGCCAGGGCAAGGGCAAGGTCGACGTGGTCGGCCCCGACGGCGCCAAGGTGACCACCGACGTCGAGCTCGGCCTCACCGACGGCAAGGTCGTGGAGATCAAGTCGGGCCTGACGGGCGAGGAGACGCTGGCCGTGCCCGGACCGAACCTGCCACCCGGCGAGGCCGCGGGCCAGGTCGAGCCCGGGGCGGGCCGCAAGTGACCACGTCACCCCTGCTCGTGCCGCCACCCGTGGCGTCGCCGCCGTTGATCCACCTCACCGGCCTGACCAAGACCCTCAAGGGCCAGGACGAGCCGCGCACCATCCTCGCGGGCGTCGACCTCACCGTCCACGCGGGCGACAGCGTCGCCATCCTCGGCCGCTCCGGCTCCGGCAAGAGCACCCTGCTCAGCCTGATCGGCCTGTTCGACCGACCCGACGGCGGCCAGTACCTGCTGGGCGACCGCGACATCACGAAGATCCCCGAACGCAAGGCCGCCGCGCTGCGCAGCGCCGAGTTCGGGTTCGTGTTCCAGCGCTTCTTCCTGCTCAAGCACCTCACCGCGGCGCAGAACGTGGCCATGGCGCTGGTCAACGGCCAGGGCTGGCTGCCCAGGCGCAAGCGCAAGGCCAAGGTGCTCGCGGCGCTGGAGCGCGTCGGCATCGGCCACCTGGCCAAGCACAAGCCGCCCCGGCTGTCCGGTGGCGAGCAGCAGCGCGTCGCCATCGCCCGCGCCCTGGTGCGCGAACCGCGGATCCTGCTGGCCGACGAGCCGACCGGCGCCCTGGACACCGAGACCGGCAACCTCGTCGTGGAAGTCCTGCGCCAGGCCACCGACGTCGGCTGCGGGCTCGTGCTCGTCACCCACGACCACGACCACGCGGCGAAGATGGGCCGGGTGCTGCACCTGTCCGACGGCCTGCTGCGCCCGGCCGGGCAGCGGGTGGTCGCGTGATCAGGCTGTCGGGCAGGCTCCGGGCGTCGCTGATCATCGGCGGCCAGGGCATCCGGGCCCGCAAGCTGCGCACGTTCCTGTCGATGGTGAGCCTGTTCCTCGGCGTGCTGGCCGTCGTCGTGGTGCAGGCCGGCGCGGAGATCGCGAACCGGGCCATGCTCGCCGACGTCGAGCTGTACCAGGGCAAGGACGGCACCCGGCAGATGTACCTGTCGCCGGAGGGCCAGGCCGTGCCGGTGGCGTTGGAGGTGCTGAAGGGCCGCACCGACGCCGTCGCCATGACCAGCGCGCGGGCGATCATCGGCGAACCCGGCGTGAAGCCGATCAACGAGGGCGGCGGGCCGATCGACCAGCCCGGCGGCCCCCCGATGACGTGCGACGAGAACGGCTGCCGCCCGCTCGACGACGGCAACGCGACCGCGCCGCAGGGCCAGGCGATCGAGCTGCAACTCGTCGGGCTCACCGGCGACATCCGCCAGTTCCGGCCGTTCCGCCCGGCGCAGGGCCAGTGGCTCGACTTCGGCGGCGCGCCGTCGCTCGCGCCCCGGCTCGTGCTCAACCTGGAGGCGGCGAAGGCCTTCAGCCGCTACCAGGTGCCGGCCGAGATGAGGGTCGACGGCGCGGACGCCAACCCCACGCCGCAGTTCATCGGCGTGGTGGACGACGGCGGCTACCAGCCGACCGCCTACGTGCGGTCCGACGAGCTGCTGAACTGGCTGCCGGTGACCAGCATGAGCGGCGGCGACACGGGCCCCGGCCTGCAGGTGCTCATGACGCCGACGGCGGTCGAGGTCGAGCACGTCCTGCGCGCCAGGCTCGTCGCGGCGGGCACGCCCGAGGACCGCATCCACGTCCAGACGGTGGAGACGCTGAAGCGCATGTCCACCGAGCTGGCGTTGATGCGCTGGATCTTCCTCGGCATGGCGGCGCTGGTGCTCATGATCGGCGTGGCGGGCATCCTCAACGTCGGCCTGGCCACCGTCGGCGAGCGCATCGAGGAGTTCGCGCTGCGCCGGGCCGTCGGCACGCCCCGGCTGTTGCTGGCGGGCATCGTGCTGGCCGAGACGTTGCTGACCGGCCTGCTCACGGCGGCGTTGGCGATCGGCGCGGGCGTGGTCGGGCTCAAGCTCGCGCTCGTGGTGTTCGGCTCGCGGTTCCCGTCGCTGGAGGGCACGGCGTTCCCGTGGCAGGCGGGCGTGGCCGGTGTGGTCGCGGGCCTGGTGGCCGGCATCCTCGGCGGCCTCGTCCCGGCGCTGCGCGCGGCCCGCATCCCGATCTCCACCGTCATGCGGGCGTAGCCGCACCGGTCGTGCGGGGTCAGGGCGCGGCGGTCCACGGCCGCAGGCCGAGCTGTTGCGCCACAACAACCCGGTCACCGCCGACTCGCCACACCAGCAGGAAAGGAAGACGGGGCACGTCACCGATCGTCGCACAATGACGGGAAGTTGCCCGACCGCGCATTCACGAGATATGCTCACGCCCGTGACTGCCGGGTCGGCCTTGAGCCACGAGCGAGAGAGTCACCCGGCCAAGGTTTGACCGCCGGGTGGGCCAGGGGCCCGCCGCACACCGGGGATTCCCGGGTTTCCGCGCACGTAGCCGCGACGCACCCGCACCCCGTTCCCCCCACACACCAGCGCATCGGCGCACTGGCGCGCGCACGCGTGCCACCGCGCGGGACCGTCGTGCCCGCGCGCCTCCACAAAACCTTCACCGAAAACCACGGCGCAATTCACCCGTGGTGATCCGGTCATGCCCAAAATCAGGAGACGAACCGCAGATGGATTTCCACCAGCAGGTGATCGCCGAGTTCCGCGCCAACGCGGGCCACGTCGGCGGTCCCTTCGAAGGAGGCAGGCTCATCCTGCTGACCACCACCGGCGCGCGGACCGGCGCACGCCGCACCCACCCCCTCGGCTACCTGCCGGACGGCGACCGGATCGTCGTCATCGCGTCCGGCGGCGGCTCGCCACGCCACCCCGGCTGGTTCCACAACCTCGTGGCCAACCCGGTGGCGCAGGTGGAGGACGGCGTCTTCACCTACGAGGCCAAGGCGGCCGTCCTGACCGGACCGGAGCGCGACGAGCTGTGGGAGCGGGCCGTCGAGTCCGACCCGGGCTGGGCCGAGTACCAGGCCAAGACGTCCCGGCTGATCCCCGTGGTCGCGCTGACCCAGGTCTCCGGCGGCCCGCCGAACGCGACGAGCTGGGGCGCCGCGCTCAAGCTCGTGCACGGCGCGTTCCGCCGGGAGCTCGCCACCATCCGCCGGGAGGTCGCCGCGTCGAAGCCCACGCTCGGCGCGCAGCTCAAGGTCAACTGCCTGACCGCGTGCCAGGGCCTGAGCTTCCACCACACGTCCGAGGACACCGGCATGTTCACGATGCTGCGGGACCGGTACCCGGAACTCGCGCCCACCCTCGACCGGCTCACCGAGGAGCACGAAGCGATCGCCGCCCTGCTGGCACAACTGCGGCAGACCCTCGAACGCGGCGACGCGACGACCCTGCGCGCCGACGTCGACCGGCTGATCGGCGAGCTGGAGGCCCACCTGACCTACGAGGAGGAGCAGTTGATCCCCTTCCTCGACGCCTGACGGAGTCCCCGGCGACTTCGTGACAACCGATCGTCCGCGTGAGGACATGAAGTAAGTGGAACCCCGTGTCTTAGTCTCGCGCGGCAGGGCTTCACCGATGCGGCCAGTCCACGTCAGGTTGAATGCTCATGTTCCCCATCCACCGAGCAAGGAGATGTCCGTGGGTAGAGCAAAGGGCTTGGGGGCCCTGTTCGCCTCGCTGGTCGTCGCGGCGACCGTGGTGAGCGCGACGGGAGGTGCCACCGCCGCGCCCTCGGCACGCGCCACGCTGAACCCGGCGGCGGTCGCGGAGTCCGTGCGGTACCTCGTCGACAACTACGGCGTCAGCGAGCGGGAGGCGCTGCGCCGGCTCGAGCTCCAGCACGAGGCGGTGCGCCTGGACGGCGTGCTGCGCCAGGAGAACGCGGCCGAGTACGGCGGCATGTGGCTCGACCAGGAAACCGGCGAGCTGGTGGTCGCGCTGACCGACCCGGCCGCCGCGAACCGGCTCCTGGCGGACCTGCCCGACCGGGCGCACGTCCGCACGCAGGCCGTGCGGCACTCGTTGGCCGACCTGACCGCCGCCAAGGACCGGATCGCCGCCAAGGTGGGCGCCGGCTCCGAGGCCGTGTACCTGCCCGCGGTCAACGAGCGTGACAACGAGGTCGTCCTGTGGGAGCGCTCGTGGGTCGCGCGGGAGAAGGTCGCGGTGGCCAAGGACGCCGAGGTCGCGCACGAGAGTGACGCGGCACGTCGGGCGGTGGCCGAGGAGTCCGGCGGGACCGGCGTGGCCGTGCGGTCCAAGGTCCTGCCCAAGCCGAACCCGCTCGCGGCCACGTTCCCCGACCAGGGCGCCTGCCACCCGCTCGCGTGCGTCAACTACGGGCCGATGCGCGGCGGCCTGCGGCTGGACATGAAGCGCGACAACGGGACCTGGGGCGGCTGCACGGCCGGCTTCAACCTGCGCTCCACCGGCGGCGGCCACCCGGGCAAGGCCTGGGTGCTGACCGCGGGCCACTGCATGGCGACCAAGACCAACAACACGCCGACGCAGCACAACGGCGTGCCCGTGCTCCAGCAGCACGGCATCGAGAGGAACTCCTACCCGTACGACTACGCGGCGCTGCTGTACGTCGACACCCCGACCCGCAACACCTGGCTGGAGAACCACACCGGCCGCAACCGGGTGCTGAAGTACTGCTTCAACGGTGGGACGGACAGCAACGCCGACACACCGTGCGGCGTGCAGGAGACGTCGGCGGACGAGTACATCACCGGCACCCACACGCTGGCCGAGGTCAAGGCCGGCTGGGTCGTGTGCGCGACCGGCTCCGCCTCCAACGCGATCGACTCGCCCGGCGCGGTCGACAGCGGAGCGGGCAAGGGCTACAAGCCGGGCACCCGCTGCGGCCGCGTGCTGTCGACCGACGTCGGCATCAACACCGACATCTGCGCCCGCCCGGGTGACAGCGGCGGACCGCTGTTCAGCCAGGTCGACCACACCGCGTTGGGCATCCTGGAAGGCAACCAGCAGTCCCGCACGGGCGCGTGCGTCTCCGGCGAGCTGAACAACTACGTGCCGGTCGAGACCATCCTGACCGACATCCACACCCGCTACGCGAGCCTGCGGTCGACGTTCTCGGTGATCACCACCGCGAACGGCTGACCCGTCCCGCGCCTCGGCCCGCCTCCCCCGACTCGGGGGATGCTGTTGGCGAATTGATCTACGACGACGCCCTCGACATGATCATCCGGTCGTGTCGGGGGCGTCGTCGTGTGGAGGTTGTCGGTGTCGTT